>JBBQDY010000068.1:0-12195 GCA_038320155.1 Cytophagales bacterium | reverse complement strand
CCACTGTTGAAATTTCTAACTACTATTTCCTCGAGTCCTGGTTCGTAGATTGGCATGATGCCATTCTTGAGCTTCTCGATCTTCTTCTGATCGATATCTACGCAGGTCACTTCGATTCCGACATCTGCAAAACATGCTCCTGAAACTAGTCCCACGTATCCTGTTCCTACAACTGCTATTTTCATCTACTAAAAATTTATATTTATTTACTTTGATTTACTACCGTATTGATTAAGATTCCGAGCGTGGCAAGCGTAGAAGCTATTCCTATCCATGCCGCTGCGGAAAGCTTTTCTTTTTGAGGTTTTCGAGGCACAACGATTTCCGCTCCTGGCTCAAGATTTGGATAAAACTTTAGTCCCAAGAAACTATGCGTGCGTCTGGCATCTCCGTTGGCATAGATTACATAGGATTTGGATCTACGTGCATTTTCGGTGAATCCACCTGCTTTGGAAATATAAGACCTGAAACCCTTCGAATCGATATACCTAGCTGTGGTAGGAAGTAGCACTTCTCCGACCATCCGAACGGTTTGTAGTTGCTTTGGAATCTGAATTATATCTCCTTCAAAAAGGATAAGATCTGATTCTGATCCAGGATTTTTCAGAATATATTCCAAATCTATTCCGATCATGTCCTGTTCCTTGTATCTGATTTTATAGAGGACAGAATCCCTTTTGAGTGAATCTCCCTTTGTATCAATCTCGAAAAGATTTTTACGGGCCTTTTCCTTTTCTTCCTTTTTCCTTTCTTCTTCTATGGCTTCAAGTCTTTCGCTCAACCGTTGAAATAAAATTGACTCAGCCTCGTTCTGACTTCTATTTTTCTTGGGATCTAGGTTATCTCTGATTTCACGGAGCATATCCTCAGTCATTTCTTCCTCGCTCACCCCTTCAT
Organism: Cytophagales bacterium; assembly: GCA_038320155.1. Classification (GTDB taxonomy): domain Bacteria; phylum Bacteroidota; class Bacteroidia; order Cytophagales; family Cyclobacteriaceae; genus Algoriphagus. The sequence continues at coordinate 11,298 of JBBQDY010000068.1, read as the reverse complement.
AGTAAGCTGTCCGTCTGACCAGAGAAGCTCCTTTAGGATAAGCAAATTGTGAAAGCCCTCCTGCTCTCCTGACCACATCGGAGATTCTTTCATTAGCATTTGCCATTGCAAAGTCTCCCGGATAGACTACTTCACCTGTAATTGTGATCAACTGCTCGCGCTCAAAGCCAGGACTTCTGCGAATGAATACATGATCAAATGGTCTGAGTGGTTGTCTTTTCTCCTCCTCTGAAATCGCTAGATTAGAGTCTATGGTCAGCGTGGTAATTTCAGCAAGTCTTCCCGAATTTGCATCTCTGACTCTCCTGGCTACTTCAATGGAAGAATTGGTTGCTGACTCTAATAAACCTCCCGCTCGAAGGATCAAATCACCTACTGTCATGTCAGCAGCAAAAGGATAGGTTCCGGGGGAACCTATTTCACCGGAAATCTTCACATAATAAGCCTCCTGGATATCATATCTACTTGGGATGAAAAGAAGGTCTTCATTTTTGAGTGCCACATCTGATACGGTTCCTTCCAGAATTCCTCTCAGATCGAGAGATTCTGCCGCCAAGGTCAGATCTTCGCTGGTCCGGTAGAGAGTAGCTCTATTTACAAAAGCTTCAGGCTTCAATCCATCCGCTTTACCGATAAGCCCTTTGACAGTAAGGTCTCCATCTCCCAGAGAATATTCTCCCGGCCGGTTGACTGCTCCTGTGATTTGAACCCGGTTAGCAAATCGCTCCAAAGCCTCCCCGATTAATATCTCATCCCCATCAATTAATGAAAATGAACCAAATTGCTCAGAAGACACATCAATTACCTTCCGCTGATTGTTTTCTATTCTTCGAATAGTGACCCGGTCTTTGTAAGCCATACTGGTAAAGCCACCGGTATAGATGAAAAGATCTTCAAGCTGTTCCCCCTGCTTAACCTCAAATAAACCTTCTCTTCTGACAGGGCCGTTAATCTCCACCCTTGCCAGAATCGGTTGCACAATGATCACATCATTATCCTGAAGTGTAATATTAGAAGATTGGTCCCCTTTCGAGAGAAATTCATAAATATCCACAGTTGATACCAGTCGATTATCCCGATATACCTGAATATTCCTAAAGGCCCCGTTTTCATTGGGACCTCCAGCAGCATATAATGCGTTGAAAACGGTCGCAAATGAGGGTAACATATAGGTTCCTGGTTTGGCCAATTCACCTACCATGGATACTTTGATGGATCTGATATTTCCCAATCTCATCTGTAAAAAAGTATTCGGATTCGCTCCTGACAGGCCAGAATAGATACGACTCATACTCGTTTTCAATCTTGCCAAGGCCGCCTCAATCGTGGCTCCTCCTACTTGAACGGGACCCACATTCGGGACAAAAATCCGTCCTTCCGGCGTCACAGTCAAATCATACGATTGTTGCGAAGCTCCATAGATATCTATCAGCAGCTGATCTCCTGAGCCAATCACATAGGATTGTGGAGTGGGCATATTCAGGCTGGGGCTGAAATCAAGCTCTTTGTTATGGAAAAGTTTGAAACCAAAAATCTTCTTCTGTGTAGGGGTCAGGTCATAATAAGGGTCTGACCTTCGAATGGAGTCAAACATGTCCTTTCCCTGCTCATCCTGAAATGTTCTCGAGCTACCCCCACCATCTTTTGAGTTTGAATTATTGCCCAATGAGCTCTGAAGGGAGTTGATTCGTTCCCGTAATTTTGCGGCTTCTGAGGCAGGCATGCCTCGCTCTCTGGCTAGCGTTTCTAACTGATTTGGAGTCAGTCCACTAGCTTCTGCTTTCTTAAGCAATTGCTCTATCTGAGCATTGGAGAGATTATCTACCTTGAGGTTTTGAATATCTGAAAGACTTTGCCCCTGCAAGGAAAATACGATCAGCACAAAAAAACCTATCAGGATAGATCTAAATCCGATTTTAAATGAGGTGTTATTTTTCAATTTCTTTAATTTCGTTTTCAATCAGTGGTAGTTAAAAAAATTCGATGACTAATTTCCAATATTTATTTGAGAATCGAATAAGGTTGACACAGCTTCGCCATCTCAGTCACAAAAGTGCCTAGCCTAAAAACTAAGAAATCGACGAAAATCAGTTACCTAATTCTCTGTCGAATAAAATCAAACCCGGAGAAGGCATTCGCCTATCCAGTAAAGTCAAAACCACTTTTCGTTCAATCATCTGCTCAATTTTGGCTGACAGACTGATAATATAATCTTCATTTAAAGTATCTCCGGTGATTACCACCTCAATCTTACCTGAATCTATCCCTTTTGCAATATCACCAATCAAAATCACTTGACTGACATCTCCCATTCGATCCAAAATCTGCTGGAGCAGCCGGTCCAAACCGAGATATTTCCTGATAATTTCTTGAATGTTTGAAAAGAAAGGGTGGGCGACGTTGGCTTGGTACTCAATTTTATTTTTTTCATTCTTTTTTGTTAGGATCCCTGCTTGCGTAAGGTTGTTCAACTCCTTTCGAATTGCATTAGTGGATTCTCCAAATTCTTCTGCCAATCCACGAAGGTGACTTTGGGTTTTTGAATTCACAAAAAACTTAACAAGCAACCTCAACCTAGTTTTTGAGGTGATCAAGGATTCCAGCATAAAAGTCACTTCTGTAGTGAGTAACAAAGGTACTCATTTCAATGAAATCGTAAAACAAAAATGGTTCTTTCGACTAAAAAGAACCATTTTTAACAAAGTTTTTAATTATTAGCCGCGATACAGGTTTTCCGGCTTTTTGCGAAATAAGTTTCGGAATAAGCTTCCTGTCAATCCACTAAAGCCCCCAAGCAGTAATCCGATAACAGCTGTCACTCCTACCACAGTCATCCCAGAACCCAGCCCCATCAGTTCCCCAATTTTGTTTGGAAGTGAACTCCCCGTGGTGGAGCTGATAAAAATAGCTTGCCCAAGCCACGCCAATCCCATTCCCAAACCACCGGCTAGAAAACCCTGTAACCCGCTTAAGCCAAAAAGCCCAGATCCAATAGCTATCAAAATCATGATGATCCAGTATGGAAAGAACGGATTTAAGAAAACCACAATACCTATGGCGATTAGAATAAATAGTATAAATCTCATGGTGTTTATTTTAATATAGTTTGAAATAGAACCCCTTCACTCTGCTCTTTGGTGCGGAGATTAAAATTCAGGTATTCACCATTTGCCCAAGTTTCTATAAAGTTGCTGTAAAATTTACTTCCTGGATTTCCCGACTGCCCACCAGGATAAATCCCGAATGCACTGATCTCATCACCCATTTCGACCACCATTCTCCAGCTTGCTCCATGTCGTTCACTCGTAGCATTGATTATCCCTCTTCCCCCACCGGTGTAGATATTTTTTACCGAAAATGAGGCGAATTGAGGGACTAAATGCTGAATACTTGTCTGCTTGTAGTTTGCCCATGAATAGTCTCCTTCTTTATTTTCCCAATCTTGCATTTTCGTCAGGAGTTCTTTAAAGCCTTTTTTCACGTGATCAGCTGCAGACTCTTTTACCGGCGTGAGTTCAATATCGAAAACTTCATCCTGGGGACTATTGCTCAATAATAAAACAGTTTGATAATTATTTGGACGCACGACAGGAGCTCCAAATTTCGACCATTTCGCCCAAACGTTATCGTAAGTTTTTTCCCACCAGATGTAAAAAAGTGTCGGTGCTTTTTGGTTCGGATCGGCATAATAGTCCCAGTTTCTCAGTTCATCCAAATACTTTTTCGCAGCAGGGTCAGTGTCAAATTCAGTTCCGAGCAAGTCAATCATTACTGGCAAAGCTTCCTTGGCGTGGAGGTAGTAATCATCAAACTGTAAGGCTTTCATATCCTCTATCGTTATCTTTTCCATTTCAGTAAGTTGCTGATTCAATCGCCTATTTCGATAGTGCTCGTAGCTATTGTCAAATACATAATAAGGATAAGATGCGTCAACTGGATGCTGATTTGCAGAAGAAACAAAACCTCTTACAGGATTAAGGGTCGAAGCATTTTGCTCATTTGGAATGAACCCCTGCCATTCCGTTCGTGGATCAGCTCCATCCATAAAGAATTTGCCCTGCTCCTTCCATTTCAAAGGGAATTTCCCTTGGATTCGCATGGCGATATTTCCGGATTTGGAAGCAAAAACAAAGTTTTGCGCTGGCGCAGTATAAGAATCCAATGCCTTGTTATATTCCGCATAATTCTTGGCCTTATTCATCATGACGAAGGTTAATTGTTCATTGGACCCTTCATGAACTGTCCACTTTAAAGCGAAATTAACATCTTGTCGCTCTGCCTTGAAAGTACGATCGTAGACTACCGGACCATGGTGTGTATAAACCACCGTATCTAAATAGGCGTCTTCCCCTTTGATCTTGATCTCCTCAATTCGGAAGTTTGATGCCCTCCATTCATTTCCATATTTATAGGCCTTTCTACTATCATCTTGAAAAGTGATTTTATACCAGTCTCTGGCATCTTTGGTGGCATTCGTCACGCCCCAAGCTATATTCTGATTGAATCCTGAAATCACACCTAATGCTCCTGGTAGCGTAGCGCCCTTCACCGAATGCGTCGGAGTAGTCAATTGCATAGCATACCAAAGTGAGGGCAGATTCAGACCCAAATGCGGATCATTTGCCAAAATCGGATTTCCACTTTTGGTTTTTGAACCTGAGACTGCCCAGTTATTTGAGCCAGTTCCTTTCTCAGGCTGTGGCAATGGTTCTATTAACAAAAGGTCATTTGGGAAAGGAATGCTATCTGGCTTTGAAATAGAAAGTGGAGTAAAGTCCCAAACTTTCGTAGCCTCGATCACGGGATCATTTTCCATAGGAAAATCAGGATAAAGCTTATCCAACATTTCTGAACCAAGAATTTTCCTAAGATTAGAATACTCCAAATCTCGATCTCCAACAAGCATATCTGACATGTATTTCAGCAAAAGCAACGATTTATAAACCGTCCATTGTTCTGGTCTATAATTCAGAATCTTATACTCTACTGGTATTTGTCCAGGACTCAGCTGATCTATGAATTCATTGACTCCCGCTGCGTAAGCTTCGGCTAATCGAAGAGTTTCTGGATCACTATCTTTTAAATATTTCTCACCTAGTTCGGCTCCGTAGCCTAATCCTTTTCTTCGAGTCATTCGATCCAACTCAAGCGCTATAGGTCCTACAATTTCAGAAATCCTCCCACCAGCCGCCATCGTCTGAAATTCCATTTGCCAAAGTCGGTGCTTTGCCGTCACATATCCTTGTGCACGATAGAGATCTTCCTCATTTTCCGCAAAAATATGAGGAATCAAATTTTCATCATAGACTACCGTAACTGGTGCAGAGAGCCCCGTCAATTGGAGTTCCTCAGCTGCTAAATCATCTTCACTGAAGGAGTTTTGCCAGAAACCATGATTTGGGTCCAAAAGAGGTGCTAGCGGAGGAACTGGTCCTATCGGCATAGAAACCGCAATCGCTAAAGCAACGGTAATTGCTAAAGCAATAAAAAAACCAAGGTATTTCATTAATTCGGGGTGAAAAGTGAGAGGCGAATTTAAATTATTCTTGCAATTAACAGTTTATAATTCTTGAAGTTTTGATCCTAATTAAAAAAAACAATTCGGATATCTGGAATAAAGAACTTCGAGTCCAGATCCGGTGCTTTTGCCCGAAAAATTGAATCTTAAAATCCAAAGAGAAAATCTTGCACCGGCCCGGCGCTAGAAAAAACCTAACTAAGGACCTGAAAACTCGATCTCTAATTTGCTTTGCGCTCTTAGTGAAACCTCTGTGACTTCATCTGCGGTAAAAAACCTTTCAGAAACCACAAGCAAGAAAGGTGTTTACAAAATGGAAATGATAGATTAAGCTAGTCCAGCTTATGGAGAAGCAGGACAACTGTGCCCTCCGCGAAAGCCTGGCGCATTTTGGGTTAAAAATATTTCCAAAAAAAATACCCTCAAATTCATATTGGGGGTATTTTTTTATTCTAATCTTATTAATTCATGGCGATGGGGAGCTTCAACTTTTCCCATCTGATCACCAATCCCGGGCTTTCAATATCCATCGACAATCTTTCTTGAGTCTTATCTTCCCAACTAGGTGTAACTTCTACTCTCAGAATATCATTTTTTTCATCATACTGGAAATGCCCGTGCTCTAAATCCCATTCTGAATTGAAAATCACAGTCCATGCCCCAGATTCTTTTGGAATAGTAAATAAGGAATATTTCCCCGCAGGCAACGTCTTTCCTTCTACCATAATATCTGAAGCCAGCTCTACATAGGATGCTTCATTCGCGCCTGTTCTCCACACGATATTATATGGAACTAAATCTCCCCAGAGAGCTCTCTCTTTCACAGCGGGCGAACCGTATTGAACTTTGAGGCCTTTTCCTGAAATTTTACCTTCTTTGATTTCAATTGGACTTGGACGTACTTCATCTGTTGATTCTTCTTGAGTTTCAGACTCAATCGTTTCGGCACTTTCGGTTGTTTTTGTCGAGCATGAAAACAACACAAATAAAAGACCAGCAATAAATAGGGTGTATTTGATCTTCATAGAGGTTTGATTTGAATGCGAAATAACACTTATTCGATTAATCATCAAAATTCAAACCTTTATTTCCCAGAAGCAAAAAGATCTTAATGCATAAAAAACAAAAATTATACATTTACACGTTGAACATTCAGCTCGAAGTCAGTGACAAATTTTAAATATCCCTCAAATCTGCAAACTCTAAGAATGAACTCTTCTCATAATTCTCTACTATTCCTAAGCTAAATGAGATTTATCAGCTGGTTAGTTTTTTTGGTTTCCATTTTACTCTATTCGAGCGTTTTTATATCGCCAGAGTATTTTGTTTACGTGGGACTTCTCCCATTTTTTATACCGATTATTTTGATCGTTAACTTTTTGTTATTTGCAATATTGGCTATTGCTTGGCGTAAAATCGCCTTTCTACCCCTCTTTACACTCCTTTTAGGTTTCAAATTTATTTTGGTCACTTTTCAATTTCATACAAAAAATGAAGATGTAAAAGGTCTCAGCGTATTGAGTTATAACGCCCACCTATTTGACTACAAAAGCAGAACTGAAGGAAAATTTGACCCAAATGTCTATACTTGGCTTCAGGATCATCCAGCTGATGTAAAGGTTTTTCAGGAATTTTATCAAGATTACACCACCGCTTCAAGAAATTCGGTCAAACTTCTTGGCAAAGACGAGGGCTTCCACGTCTCTTATCAAATGATCGAAGGCAATCCTGAGAAACGATCCTACGGCTTAGCCATTTTTTCACGCTATCCAATTGTAAATGAGGGAAAAGTGTTTGACACTAGTCGGACAAATGGGGCAATTTTTGCTGACATCTTAGTCAATGAAGATACTATTCGAATCTATAATGCCCATTTGGAATCAATGAAAATTAATTCTGAAGGATTGGAAAACATTGAAGGCGTCAAAGAAAACTATCGGCAAACGCTTGGAAAACTTCACCGTGGGAGTCTGGCGAGAAGCAAGCAATTAAAAGTTCTAGTTGAACATTACACCAATAGTCCGCATCCGATTATTTTGGTGGGTGATCTAAATGAAATTCCATATTCTTATACCTACTTCAAACTAAGCGAGCAGCTGCAGAATGCCTTCGAGAAAGCAGGCAGAGGTCTTGGATTTACGTACAATAGAATCCTTTTTTTCTTACGAATTGACCATATTTTTTCCAGTCCTGAGCTAAAGCCGATTCAATTTAAAACTCATCGAGAAGTCGACTATTCTGACCATTATCCTGTATCTGCCGTTTTTACTTGGGAAGGAATGGAGCTTTAGCCATTCGTTTTTTAAACTTCTGATCCCACTTTTTCTTCATGGGCAAAAGCAAAATTGGAAGTAGAAACAAATCAGCGAGCAAGGCAAAAATAAGCGCTGCGGCGATCAATAATCCAGTGAAATGAGTCACCCCAAACTGACTGAAAATCAACAGCCCAAAGCCTGCAACCAAGATCACTGTGGTCTGAATTATTGCCTCCCCAGTTTCTAAAAAAGTTCGCTTTAGGCCGTAAATGAGATTTTTTCCGCGCATCAGTTCTTTTCGAAGACGAGTCATAAAATGAATGCTATCGTCTACGGCAATACCAAAAGCAACCGTGAAAAGAATGGCCGTGGTAAGTTTGAACTCAATGCCCAGCAAATACATTAATCCCAACATCCAAATCAGAGGAACCAAATTTGGGATCAATAAAATGAAGGAAATTCGCCAGGAACGAAATAAGAACCCGGCAATAATCCCAACGAAAATGAAAGCCATTCCAAGTCCCTTTGCCATCTGCCAAGTGACCGACTGATGACCTTTGTCAATCAAAAATGCAGTACCTGTCCATCTGATTTGCAAAAGCTTAGGATCTATTTCTCGATCAATGAAGTCCTTTAGGGAAGCCCTATTCTTTGACATTTCCAGAGTACCCAGATCCGACGCCCTAGAACTTAAGCGCCCCGTTTTCATACCTTCACTCAGGATTTTTGTACCCATTTCTTTAAAAGCTGGATCCAAAAATCGCTGCATCCGCTGATATTGACCTTTGGATGGAAGAGCGAAAGCTTGCGAAGTTCCTTGATTTTGTGCTTGATTAAGCGATTTTACCACGGTCAATGGTGAGATTATTTGCCCTCCCCCAAACAATCGACTGACTTCACGCTCCAATTGATCCAGTTCTCCCAAAACTTCCAAATCCAATAGATTTGAAGCTGCTGAGCCAGAACTCAAATGGATCTCCAGTGGATTGGAACCGCCAAACTGAGAATCAAAATAGTTGAAAGAGCGCTGGATAGGATGATCTTCGGGTAAGTTGTCCAATAAAAAGCCATTTATTTTCAATTGGGTGCCCATGATGCCAGACAACAACGTCAATCCTGCAAAGCTAAAAGCGATCGTTTTTCTTTTTCTCAAAAGCCATAAAAACAAGCTACTAAGATTGGGTGAATGTGTTCGACCCACATACGCTTCAGGAATTTTTATCGGAAAGAAAAAGAGCAATCCTGGAGCAATTAAGATTACAGCTACAAACATGACCAAAATCCCCAACCCTGTGGTCAATCCAAATTCCTTTAAGGCAGGAATAGAAGTGAAATAAAGTGAAAAAAAGCCAAGCGAGGTAGTTAAAATAGTCAACCAAACTGGTACAAAAAGAGATTTAAATACCGAACGAATAGCTTTGTCCTTAGCTACGCCAGCTCTCAACTTTTTGATCAAGTGATTGAAAAAATGAATCAACCCACTCAATCCAACGATCAGAAAAATCGTGGGCTGCATGACAGACATCACGTCCAAGGCCTTGCCTAAGTGCAAAATCAATCCAAAAGCCCAAACGACACCAAAAATCAAAATCAAAAAAGGGATGAATACTCCCCACCAAGTTCTGAAAATCAACGCTAGCATAACTAACATCAAGAGGATAGAACCACCGAAAAATAAGCCAAACTCTCGCTGCATCAGGTTTACAAAATCGCCTTGAGCCTGAATCTTTCCAGCTACTGCTTTAATCTCAAGTTGAGATTCTTGGACTAATCGATTAATCTCAAAATAGAGTTCATCTCCGTTTTCTTTGCTGATATTCTGCTCATTTTTGATCCATAGCAATAGACTCTCTCCATCTTTAGAAATCAACTCAGAACGGAATTGCTTCAACACCTCCTGTTGGCTTGCTAGAGTTTTTGAATCTGACCAATCCAGAACCTTAACTTTTCGCATTCCGAAAATGCCGATTATTGGTTTTTCAAGATTGAGAATAGAAATCACCGTATCCACCCGATCGAGTTTGCCGATAGTTAGTTGTAGATCAAGAGCCTTGGCCAAAAAAGAAGGATCCAGCAATTCTCCATTTGCATTACTTACTGCGACTAGCAAGTAGTCGTTGTCATTTTCAAATTTATTCCTGTACTCCTTATAAAAATCAAGATCTGAATCCTCTTGCGGAAAGAACTGCTCAAAATCGTAATCAAACTGTGGTATCGGTCTGAAAATGAGTAGCAATACACTGATCAACCCCGCTATTCCGAGAGAAAAGTAAGCAGGGGATTTTTTAAACATTAGAATTTCGTGTTTGAATTATTAATCAAATTACGCTTCAATTATAATAATAATGACAGGGCTTTGTTCGATTTGGGTTCCTTTATTTAGCCGAACTCCTTAACTTGCCTGCTCTAGAATAGCCAATAAAACATGAAGCAGTACCACGATTTGATGCAAAAAATCCTTGACGAAGGGGTGAAAAAAGAAGACCGAACTGGAACAGGGACACTCAGTATTTTTGGACATCAGATGCGATTCGATCTGGCCGAAGGATTCCCAGTAGTGACTACCAAAAAAGTACACCTTAGATCAATCATCATCGAACTACTTTGGTTTCTTCGCGGAGAATCGAACATTGCATATTTAAATGAAAACAAAGTCTCAATATGGGATGAGTGGGCAGATGAAAATGGTGATTTGGGTCCGGTATATGGCTACCAGTGGAGACATTGGCCTGATGGAAAAGGCGGAGAAATCGATCAAATCAAAAACCTGATTCATCAAATCAAAACAAAGCCAGACAGTAGAAGGCATCTGGTGAGTGCATGGAATGTGGCCAATGTTGACCAAATGGCATTGCCACCTTGCCACACCATGTTCCAGTTTTATGTAGCCGAAGGAAAACTTAGCTGCCAACTCTATCAGCGAAGTGCTGACGTGTTTTTGGGGGTTCCGTTTAACATTGCTTCCTATGCATTATTCACCATGATGGTGGCTCAGGTTTGTGGATTGAAGCCAGGGGATTTTGTTCACACCTTTGGAGATGCGCACCTTTATTCTAATCATTTAGATCAAGCTCATTTACAGCTAAGCAGGGACATTCGGCCACTGCCAACGATGAAAATCAATCCTGAGGTGAAAGATATTTTTGAGTTTACCTATGAGGATTTCACGCTCGAAAACTACGATCCGCATCCGCATATCAAAGCCGCTGTGGCGATTTGAAGGAATATAATGGTTGAACTGAATGTTGCCAATGAACCTATTTTCTTTGATTAACGGACTTCCGTCCGTTAACAGAAATCCGATGCGATTGTCATGATAGTCTCGAAGGTAAAAGCTCGCGGCGCCGCTGCGGCGCGGCGAGAGATGGAAATTGGTGCGACGCACCATTGATCAAAACAAGCGTGAAGAATAAATGCTTTTTCTTAATAAGTTGCTTTGTGCTCCTTGTGAATCCTTAGCGTCCCTCGCGGTAAAAAAATTCCAAACCTAAAAAAATGGTCCAAACCTGCCTTCTTTAGACAAGC
>JBBQDY010000067.1:0-12229 GCA_038320155.1 Cytophagales bacterium | reverse complement strand
CATTCTACATTCATCATTCAAAATTTTACATTTTTTTGAACGCGTATCATCGAGTTTTAATCTTCCTTTTTACTCTGTAAGCCTTCTCACTTGAGCTTTCAGACTTTTCAAACTATGTGACTATTGTGCGCTATGTGGTTCAAAAAAATTCCTTTCCATCCTACCGCAGCTACCTACTATCGTTTCCAAAAGATATTCGTGGGCGGGAGGGGAATGTTATGTTGATTTTCAAACCATGGGTTCCGCGAGCTCCACCCATGGCTACCAAGATGTCGCTCCTATGGAGCTGGACAATCAGCAAAGTTCCACACATAATATTGCGTTACTTCGACATTCTACATTCATCATTCAAAATTTTACATTTTTTCATTATAAACCATGGGTTCCGCTAGCTCCACCCATGGCTACCAAGATGTCGCTCCTACGGAGCTGGACAATCAGCAAAGTTCCACACATAATATTGCGTTACTTCGACATTCTACATTCATCATTCAAAATTTTACATTTTTTTGAACGCGTATCATCGAGTTTTAATCTTCCTTTTTACCCTTTCAGCCTTCTCACTTGAGCTTTCAGACTTTTCAAACTATGTGACTATTGTGCGCTATGTGGTTTAAAAAAATTCCTTTCCATCCCCCCGCAGCTACCTACTATCGTTTCCAAAAGATATTCGTGGGCGCGAGGGGAATGTTATGTTGATTTTCAAACCATGGGTTCCGCAAGCTTCACCCATGGCTACCAAGATGTCGCTCCTACGGAGCTGGACAATCAGCAAAGTTTCACACATAATATTGCGTTACTTCGACATTCTACATTCATCATTCAAAATTTTACATTTTTTCATTTCAAACCATGGGTTCCGCAAGCTCCACCCATGGCTACCAAGATGTCGCTCCCACGGAGCTGGACAATCAGCAAAGTTCCACACATAATATTGCGTTACTTCGACATTCTACATTCATCATTCAAAATTTTACGTTTTTTCATTTCAAAAAAATTCCTTTCCATCCTACCGCTTCTACAATCGTTTCCAATAGACGATCGCGGGCGGGAGGGGAATGTTATGTTGATTTTCAAACCATGGGTACCGCAAGCTTCACCCATGGCTACCAAGATGTCGCTCCTACGGAGCTGGGCTGTTGGCAAAGTACTTCGACATTCATCATTCATCATTCATCATTCAAAATTTTACATTTTTTCATTTCAAACCATGGGTTCCGCGAGCTCCACCCATGGCTACCAAGATGTCGCTCCCACGGAGCTAGGCTATTGGCAAAGTTCGGTAAGCTAAAGCAATGCCTTGTGCGCTACTTCGACATTCTACATTCTACATTCGGCATTCTACATTTTTTTGAATCCAAATCATCGGGTTTGAATCTTTCATTTCAGCCTTCTCACTTAGCTTTCTGACTTTAAAACCTTAATCTTCTATCTCCTCTCTTCGCTTAGGTATTTTAGGTTGGCCAAGTCCGACACTTCCTTTCAACCCACTAAATGTGGCTCTCCACCATCCTCCAAAAATGAATTTCGTTTTATCCCTCTCAAAATAAATGTCAGAAGTTACCTGTCTATTAAAGAGTTTACGAGGATTACTATTTTTGATAAGCGTATTTGCCGCAAAAGTCAATATTCCTAGTTTCCCTTTACCTGGAAGCATACTTACAGTGTCAAGCAACTGAATTTTCAAATCTTCATAATTTAAGGTCATCTTTCCCCATGCCTCATTCTCGTTGATGCGAAAATCCCAATTCCCCCCTTTTACTTTTCCTGAATTAATTCCAACAAATACCCCATTGGAAATAATATTATTTAAGGTTTTTAGATCAAATTCTCCGATCCTTATATCCAAATCCATGGGATAGGGAGCCTCAAAAAAGATGGTGGATTTTAATTCCATATGCCCCTCGCCCATAAGCACAGCTTCAGCTTTCAAATGGGTTTGTTCCAGAGGATATTCATTTTCGGCTTTGGAAAGTACGAAAGGTGCCACACTTAAATTCAAACCTTCAAAACGTATTGACCCAGGCAACATCGCTCTTGGAGCAAACTCTTGATATCTTACCAATCCATTCGAAAACGTCACCGAGTCAACGGCAATATCAATTGGAGCATTTTTCATCAATTCTTGTGGCATAAGCTTGACCGATGCTTCAAGCCTCGGTTGTCGCTTGTCTCGAAAAATATCTAATTGCATTCCGTTCAGAGAAATTTCTCTTGCTTTTAGATTCTGAGAATTGAAATAGGTGTCAAAGTCAATATCCAAAATTGCGATCTGGTCAAATTTCGCATCAATCGCATCAGTCTGATAACCCTTGATTCTAAAATAATCATAGTTACCCAAAGTCGGACCGAAACTCACTCGATCCAAAAACAGGTTGTTTTCAAGAAATCTGATTTTACCGATTTCCAATCTATTTAAGCTGTCCTTGGTATATATGGAATAATTGGAAAGAGTTAAACTCAGATCCTGTTCAAGTAAAAACTGGGGTTTAATCACTTGTTCCGAGTTCATTAGATTCAATCCTAGATCTTTCAGTGTAAAATCTACATTTCTAAATGCCATCTTGGGAATTTGACCAGACTCCTTATTATGAGCGATGATTTGTCCCCGTTGAATTAAAATGTCTCTAAGCAAAATAGCTGAGACCAAACCACCCTCTTTTCTAACTTTTGGCTCTTTCTCTACAACTGTTTTTTCATTTCGATCCAAATAAAGATCGATAATCGGATCAGTCAGGCGAAGTTGGGATATATCAAAAATTCCCGTGGATTCAATTTGCTTCAGGCTGTTGTGCTTGACACCCAGCTCAGCAACTTTCGCAGCTAAAATCGGAACACCTGGATTACCGGTTGTATTATTTGGAATAATCTGGAAGTCAGAGAATATGGTCTCTTCTGCTTTGTTATTTACAACCAATGACGAAAACTTCACATTGTGTATACTATCCGGTAGCGCAAAGGAGAAATCTTCTAACTTCAGACTGATGTCTTCAAATAATCCAGTGAAGTTTTCCTTTGTAGTCGTCGTAGAGTCAAGTAGCAATGCAGTAACCCCAAGGTCGAAATTGGTTTTAATGGATTGAATATCATTCTCTCCGGCCACATAGTTAATAGCCAATTGAGAATTCAAAGCATCTATCCGGCGGATGCTGATCTCTTCAATTGATTTGGGTAGGGCATTTCCAGAATTAGAACCCTTGTCCTCATTTTTTTCGATAGACTCAAAACCACGAATAATATTCAGACTAATCTGACTTCCATTTACAGCTAATTGATCCAGTTTGAGCTTATTCTCAAAAAGAAAAGATTGCAGATCTACCCCTTGGAACGCTACTCGAGGTAACTTGACTTCAAATTCTATCTTGCTTTGAATGGCCTTTGAGGGAAACAGTCGAAGGTTATCAATCAGAATAGTCTGTGACTTTGAATTATAATTGAGCTTATCAGTGTCAATCTCATAGTTTCCACCTGCCACACTAAACGCATACTGTTTCAAACTCAGATCAATTTCCTCTGAGAAAAAAGTCCGATCATTGGCTGCTGCCTTACCTCTTTCGATCAAAAATCCTTTCAAGCTCAAGGAGAGACTATCCTCGCTCAGCACGATATCCCTATTGCCGGAAAAATTTTCATACCGAACTCTGCCATCGCTAAAGCTGACAGAATCTATGCTGATGTAGGAAAAATAGGAAGTAAGCAAATCTTCGACTTCTCCAGCTGAATTGATTTGGTCGGAGGTTTTATTTTGCTCCTTTTTCTTTCGAAATCGGGTCAATTCAGCTATTGGTGACGGAATCAATATTTGCTTGATCAAAAGCTTATTGTCCCAGAAAGCCGCCTTTAAATCTATCCCCTCTATCCTGAATTCAGGTACTTTCATATTGATGACCACCGTTTTATTATAGTTGTCAAGTACAGCGGTAAGGGAATCGGGATTTTCTGGTCCCAAGGAGAAATCTTGAATTACTATTAGTGACTGTTTGGAATCGATAATCACTTTTCCAGCCAAAAACTCATGCAGATCATCCCGTAGCTTAAGTCTGTATTTATCAAAACTTAAAACCATTTCGTCTGCTAAAAAGATATCCTGGATAGATGACTTCAGGTTGGGCTGAATCAAAACATCTTCCAATAAAAGGCTAAAGCGCTCAAAGCCGATGTCGTTACTTCGAATTCCAGCTTCGTCGGTAAACTGAACTTCGCCATCTTTCAAATCAACTCGCTTGATGGCCACAGCATCCATATATCCCTGAAGCAACTCGGATGCCCTACCCTCTTTGAAAGGTTTCCGTTCCTGTTTCTTCAATTCGGTAAATTCCACTTTAGGCGATTCAATGATCAGTTCATCCATTTCCAATCGGCCCTCATTGTAAAATTGCTTCAGGTTAGCATTATTCAAAGAAAGTTTTGGTAAAGTCAAACGAATTATATTATCCAAGTCAAAATTGGCAAGGGCATCTGCTCTAGGTTCGATTCGAAGGTTCTCGACCAGCAATTCATCTTTGAAAGAAGATAAACTTACGCGATCCCCATAAATGACATGAACATCATCCGATAGATATAGACTAGCATCTCGGATATCCATCGATGCTTCTTGTCCATAAAAAAATTGATTGGTTTTTCGAGCCTGATCTTTCCCCAAGTAGAATTTGATCATATTGAAATTCAAATCAGCGATCTCAATCCTATTTTTTAAAGAATCATTAAAATCTGAAGTCAGAAACTTCCCCTTTACAACAGAAAGCTCTTTGACTTCAATAGATTCTAATATCCCATCAATAAATTCATTCAAATCTCCAGTAGCTGTACTATCTCGTGGAGTGCTATCGCGCCGCTCTACTTTGAAATCTGGATTACTCATCACTATCTCGTCGATCACGACCTCTGAGGTCATAAATGCATTATTCAAATCCACATTCCCTACTCTCAGATCCTTAAGCGAGACCTCGTAGTACGCTTTACTAGCCTTCGTTCGATTTGGCATAAGCTGCACTCCACTTAAATCAATTTTATTCTCCAATGAACTGACTTTGACGCTTGAGGCTGAAATTGTATGTACTCCGTCAGGGAGGGGAAAATTCACATTATCGAGATAAAACTCAAAACCCCTTGCATTAAATGGAGTACTCCATTCTGCTTTGGTAGCCCAATCGATCTCCCTAACTACCAGTTTGGTGTTCTCGGCTTTAAGCGAGTTGTCACTCAAAAAATTGAGAAAGAGCAAATCAGCATTTAGTATTTCGATCTCATGAATGTATACCCCGGCAAAATTCGATCGTTCTATGCTTTTTCTGATTTCTAATTCCAGGGCTTTTACAGGGGATTCTTTTAATTTTACTTCTTCCTCGTTCGAATCTGAATCTCTTTTTTCCGGCAACTTTAAATTCACATTTGGATAATCCAACTCAATCTTTCCTATGGATATCACGCCATTTGAAAAACTGTACCAAAGACTTTTGAAGGCCAATTCGTCCAGGTACAGATCAAAAAGTGTTTGGTCGATATCAGCATTGGTAGCAGTAGTGGATTTAAGGATTATCCCATCCAAAAAAATTCCTCTTCGGATCAACGATAAGTGAACCCGATTAAAATCCAACTCATAGACTCCCTTAGAAGATTCATTAATCTTTCGTCTTGCCCAGTTGGATAAGAGCAAGTTAGACCCAAAGTAAACCACAAATTCCAAAAAAAGGACAGCCAAAAAAATGGTAGTGATCACTCTCACCACTTTCTTTCGAAATAGATTTTTCAAATTTCTTTTCTTGGGCTCAGTGCTCATTCAAGGGGATTTTCAGCAAATTACGACATTCGCCCTTATTCCAAACGAAAAAAGCAGCACCGAGATGCCGCTTATTAAGAATAGCTGTAGGAGAAGGATTCGAACCTCCACGAGGTAGTTAGGCGATAGTTCGGAAGAATTATGCTTTATACGTTGTTCCTCACCCCCGAGACAGGAGGGCTTGTCTGCCAATTTCAACATCCTACAAGGTGAAGAATTTTAGATTGTGCCATTTGCACAAGGAATTTAGAAAACGATTAAAATTTTTTGCAATCGATTTTAATTTCAATAGGCCAAAATTAGAAATACCATTGGTTTATTAAAATTTTGGCAATAATTATTTTATTTTTTTACAGTATTTTCTTAAAAAATCTATTTTACTTATGGATTTTGCAATTAAACATGAAATTTTCTTGAATAATTATGAATTACCTAATTGAGATTTCTCCAAATCTTCTATTGAAAATTGATCTTATGTTAAAATAAGATTTAAGAGAGGAAAGGGCATAAAAAAACCATGAAACAAAATTTCATGGTCTTAGTCAATTAACAATAAACCCAAAATAACCTGCTGTAAGAGAAGGATTCGAACCTCCACGAAGTAGTTAGGCAAATTTACGAGCTCGGTAAACGCTTTATCCCAGTAACCTCACCCCCGAGACAGGAGGGCTTGTCTGCCAATTTCAACATCTTACAGTATAGTGTAATCTCAATGTATTTTGGAAAGCCAACCTTATGTTGTGCCTTTTTGATACTTCAAATATAGCGGGATGATCTGTTTATTAAAAATATTTCAATAAAAAATCTAAATTTTTACAGTATTTTTAATGAAATCGATTGAATAATATCGATTGTGTAATTTTCAGGCAATTTCTACAACTGAGATTGACAAATTTTCAACGCAAGAATCATTTTTTAATGATTTGATCGGTTTAATTTGTTTTTGTTAACAATAAATCAACAGATATAGTCATTTCTTGCGGTTTTAGTAACGAATAGGTCTATTCGTAGATGACGTAGTTTCGCCATTTATCCAAGGCTGCTTGAAAATCGGCAGGAAATGGAGCCTCAAAGTATAGCTTCTCTTTGGTGATCGGGTGAACAAAGCCCAATGATTTGGCATGTAAAGCTTGTCTTGGAATCAAATCAAAACAGTTTTGAACAAAAGTCTTGTATTTCGAAAACTGAGTTCCTTTCCGGATTTTATCTCCTCCATACATCGCATCATTGAATAAGGGATGCCCGATAAATTTCATATGTGCGCGAATCTGATGGGTTCGGCCGGTCTCAAGTTTGCATTCGATCAAAGAGACGTAGCGCAACTCCTCCACAATTTTCCAATGAGTGACCGCATGCTTCCCGTAACTTCCATCCACAAAGACATCCATCACTTTTCGATCCTTAAAGCTTCGACCGACATTTCCACGAATCGTACCTGAGTCGCCTTCTAGCTCTCCCCAGACCAATGCCATATAAGTGCGCTCGATCGTGTGATGAAAAAATTGCGCTGCCAGATGGGTCATCGCAGTCTCAGATTTGGCGATCACCAAAAGACCAGAAGTATCCTTATCGATCCGATGAACCAATCCCGGTCTGCCTTCATTGCCTTTCATCTCAGGAAGATTTTGGAAGTGATAAACCAAGCCATTGACTAGCGTACCAGTCCAGTTTCCCTGAGCGGGGTGGACGACCATGCCTGAAGGTTTATTTACCACCATGAGATACTGATCCTCAAAGATTATATCCAAGTCAAGATTTTCAGGAATGATCTCGGTGTCACGTCTTGGTTTTTCAAAGAGAACCTGAATATCATCTTCCGGCTTGATCTTATAGCTACCCTTGGTATTCTCACCATTTACTTTGATCGAACCAGAATCGATGGCTTGCTGAACTCGGCTTCGAGTCGCAAAAGCAACCTTATCTGTCAGAAATTTATCGACCCGAATCGGAGACTGACCTTTGTCAACTATGAACCTGTAATGCTCATACAATTCTAATTCTTCTTCTTCGATCTCGTCGTCGTGCTTATCGCTCATGCTGCAAAAATAAGATTATTAACTTTAACAATCCTTTGAAATCCTTTTATCCATGCTTGAGTCGCTTCCTGTCATCAATCAACCGCTAGATCATCCGCTCTTGGAGGAGAAAGGAATAGAATTAGCAATCAAACGACTGGATCTAGTTCACCCCCTGATTTCCGGTAACAAGTTTTTTAAGCTGAAATACAATCTTGGAAAAGCTATTTCGGGTGGCTTTGATAAAATTCTCACTTTTGGCGGTGCCTATTCCAATCATATCTACGCTACAGCTGAGGCTGCAAAAGCAGTAAATCTCAACTCTATTGGGATCATCCGAGGCGAAAAAGTGGAACCGTTAAATCCAACTTTGGCTCATGCGGAATTAATGGGAATGACACTGCATTTTGTGGATCGATCGACTTATCGATTAAAAGAAGAAGCAAGCTTTCTGAAAAATCTCGTGGAAAAATTCGGAGCCTTTTACCTGATTCCAGAAGGTGGCACAAATCAGCTCGCCGTAATAGGAACCTCCGAAATCTTGGAACTTTCTGACCAGAATTATTCACATATCACCACCTGCATTGGTACCGGAGGGACATTTGCGGGGATAAATTCTTCGCTTTACAGGAATCAGATCTTGCTTGGTTTTTCGGCATTGAAGGGCGATTTCATACATCAGGAAATCCCCGATCTAATCGAGCAATATCAACTGAGCAGCCGTGGAACCTACAATATCTTCACAAATTATCACTTCGGTGGCTACGCCAAATACACACAAGAGCTAATCGATTTTATCTGGTGGTTTTATGAGCGCTTCGATATCATCCTAGATCCGATTTACACCGGGAAAATGGCCTTTGGCATTTGGGATTTAATCAAGAAAAACCATTTCCTGAAAGGATCCAAAATACTTATGATTCACTCCGGAGGGCTTCAGGGCAATGCTGGATTTACACAACTGACAGGAATTCCCCTACCTACCTTTTCAAATTAAATAATATGATTGTACGGAATGATGCCAGTAGCCTTATTTTCTCTGATTAAAAGGCCCGAAGACCGATGACTGATGACTGATGCCCGATGTGTGAGTTTTTAGCAAATTCTATTTTTCGTATGTCCCTTACTGGCAGAAAAGCAGATACACATATAAAATAACGCGAGCTCCAGTAATAATCTTGAAGCGAATTGAAATTCACATGATTCTATAAATGATTTTCGAAAAAATTCGGACATTTAAAATCTTCCCAACATCAACTATTACTCTTATGGCCAAGAATAAAAAAAGAAAAGGCGCCTCTATCAAAACTCCCTCAATTAGTCCAAAAAAATACATCCAAACCAAAGCCAGGCAATTGCCGATTTATGCCTGCTATGTGAACGAAGATTGGGAGACTACAAAACTAGCTCAAGTAGCAGTTGCAAGAGCGCATAAAAATGGCAATCTGACATTTGGCATATATCTTACCGATTTGCTCGGAATGGGGGTTAAGGATACGTTTTTCAATTATAATCTACCGCTCCATGAGTTTGAAGGTCTTATGGAGCAATTGGGAGAAAATATGATCGAATGTGAATACTTGCTAGCTCATAATCTAATCTATGGAGCAGTGGACTTTGCCTTAGAATTTGATGTGAGACCACATAGAGACTGGAATCTCGCCCAATTCATCCTAGAAGAAGACACGGAAGACTTTCCATTGATAGATTTGGAGTTTGGCCTAGACGGTAAACCCGTATTTTTGAAAGTAAGTGAAGAAGACGAGTGGGATGAAGAGGAGGAGGATTGGGATGAAGAAGAGGATCTAGACGAAGTAGATCCGATTGTGAATGTTATTAAAATTGTTGGCTCCATCATCGATCTTGCTTACAAGAAGAGCTTTCCGAAAGGCATCAATCATTTTGATCATCTGATTATAAACGGACACGGGCAAATGAACATTACAGAAGAGCCAATGCCCGAAAAGGATGAGGAGCTGGCAGATTCGATAGAAGACTTTTATGATCAACTATATGAGCTCTCCAAATCTGGAAATAAAGCTGAGATTCTCAAGTTTCAAAAACAAATATCAAGCAAAATCAAGCAATATTCTGACGCACCAATTTTGCATAACTATTTGGCAAACAGCTATTTATTAATTGGAAATAAAAATAAAGGGCTGGAGCTATTTAAGCAATGCGTAGAACAGTTCCCTAATTATTTGCTAGGAAGGCTGATTTATGCTTTTGAGTTAATTCAAAATAAGCAATACAAACATGCTTGGGAAATTCTCAAGGGCAAATACCAATTACAGGAGTTGGAGCCGGATAGACAAATCTTCCACATCCAAGAAGTTTACATTTTCTATGCTGTTGTAGCGCTATACATATTTTTGTATGAAAATGACTTAGAAAAAGCGCTGACTTATTACGATCTAATAATATCTGCTAAGGATGATCCAATGGGTTGGTTTTCTGTCGAAACGGCAATATCCATATTATCAAAAGCCAAGCTCGATGTCCTTGAAAAAAAATATGGTAAGGAACTTCCGGAAATTATAGAACTGCTGGAAATTTTACCGACTTAAACCAAGCAGATTACATGTATCCGCTTTTCTGCCAAAGAGAAACAAACTAAAAATAGAATTTGTAAATCCCGATAGCAAGCGCGGACTAGTAAAAACGCAACAGGGTCTGCAACGCTGTGGGAGGTCTTCCCTGCCTAAAGACGGCAGGCAGGTTCAGGAAAAAACTAGATTGGTCCTTGACATATCTTTTGCGCTCCTTTGCCAAACCTCCATGTGATTGATAAAAAATCTACGTCTTCCCCTTTAATCTCAAAAGTTATTTAAGCTTTTCCATATCTTTTACTTTGTGTCCCTTTGAGAAACCTTGGCGCCATCTCCTGTGGTTTAATTCTTTTCTTTAAACCTTAAGGCGAAAGACAGGCGGCCTGTTAATCAGAGAAAATAAAACTAATACCATCAATCCTTACCATCGTAAAGTTGATCTACTCTTTCAAAGTAAAAAAATCATCCGCCTCTTGAGGATGAATCTGCAAGACATTGGCCAGCACTAGCCGAACCAAAGTTTTCGAAGCGATAAATTTTGGAAGCTTCGCCAGCTTTGCATATTCCTTCAGGGTAATCTGACCGGTTTCCTGCATCGCCTTCATCAGTAATTCTTCTTTCCAACTGTAGGTGAAAATCGTGTCTCGTTGAGCTTTTCCCCTCCGCAACACTTCCCATACTTCTCTGCTTGCCTGCACACTTCGATCCGCAACCCGGATAAATGCTTGCTTGCGGTCTTTTTCTTTCAAATAATGAGGGCGATCACTACTTAATGGAATTTTAAAAACTGCGACTCCCTTTTTCTCATTCAGTTTGATCAAAAAAACTTCGTAGACTAACTGAGGAAAAATCAACTCCCGGATCGCTTTTTCCATCACAAAAATCTCTTCCTCAATAAAACGCTGCCCGCTCACCGTCCCATCATCATCCACACCAATCAACAAATCACCCCCCACAGTATTGGCCAAAGCAATCAGCTCCCGAACGATTTTCTCAGGATGCGCGGCTTTTTTCTTGAATTCAATCTTTAGCCCCTCTCCCTTCGAAGCGAGTACTCTGATATCCTGCAGTGTCATTGTTATTGATTTATTTTTGAAAAAGCTCAGGATTTCACTCCAAACCTCAATTGTTCCAATCGGGCTTTTTGCGACTGCCAATCATCTCTAAGCCTGGCAGCCTCCATGAAGTTGAGCTCTTTGGCGGACTTTTCCATTTGTTTTTGAGTTTGTTGAATCAGTTTTTCCAATTTTTCCTTACTCAAATACTGCACCACCGGATCTGCTGCCAAGCTCGCTTCTCCCGGCATCGGCTCCGCATAGAACTTCGCATTTTTCTTAGAATCAGCCACTTTTGTTTGTCCCATGATTTTGTCTCGGGATTTCAAAATGGTGGTCGGTGTAATGCCATGTTCGGTATTATAAACGATCTGAAGTACGCGTCGACGTTTGGTTTCATCAATCGCCAGTTGCATCGAATTAGTAATCTTATCGGCATACATAATTACTCTCCCCTCCGAATTTCGAGCAGCTCTACCGATCGTCTGCACCAAACTTCGCTCATTTCGAAGGAAGCCTTCCTTATCCGCATCCAAAATCGCCACCAACGAAACCTCTGGCAAGTCCAAGCCTTCCCGTAATAAATTTACTCCCACTAGGACATCAAATACTCCAAGTCTCAACTCGCGGAGGATTTCTACCCGGTCCAAAGTTTTCACCTCTGAGTGAATATAGCGCGACTTGACTCCTGCTCGCTCTAGGAATTTTTGGAGTTCTTCCGCCATTCGCTTGGTCAGCGTAGTCACTAAAACCCGGGCATCAGTTTTTATGGTTTGATCTATTTCCTCTAGTAAATCATCAATTTGATTCTGACTTGGTCTTACCTCAATC
>JBBQDY010000066.1:0-12321 GCA_038320155.1 Cytophagales bacterium | reverse complement strand
AAAAATATGTGTTCTGATTTTGGAACACTAACCCATTTCATTTTGTCTAATAGGTATGTATTGGATAATTTCTCTTTTATCAATGATTTTTGTAACTCAGCCTAAGACGCCCGAAGATTTGAGATGGAAAAATAGAATTTTAGTGATTTCTAATGTTCAGGCAGAAGGCGAGTGGTTCAATAAGGCCAACAATGATTATTTAGAAACGCGAAAGCTTTTGGTGTTTTACTTTGAAGAAGGACGTTTGAAAAATTCAAACTTCCCAGATTCAATAAATTCTACAAAATTTTTAGAAAAACTCCAAAACCACCAGGGGGTAGAAAATTGGGTTCTAATCGGCTTGGATGGAGGAGTGAAAGACAGTGGAAAAGATATGCCCAATTTAAAAGCTGTCTTTCAAACAATAGACGCAATGCCGATGAGACAATCAGAAATCAGAAAAAAAAAAGGATGGGAAAAACTGATTTAAGGAAAAAATAGATCAAAAACACCTGAAAAATACCCAATACTGGGTATTTTTTTTGCCTTTTTACCTCACTAAATTTGGTCATACCTAAATCAAGTGTTGATGAAATTCTTTTACCTAGCTACAGAGCCTAATTCAGATGGCAAATTTGAAATTCACGAACGCGACTGTGAGTTGATTCCAAGTGCCTATGATCGAGATTACCTTGGCCCATATAATTCGGGCAGAGAAGCACTCTCAAAAGCCTTAACCATTAAACCCGAATCTGTTCTCTGTGAAAAATGTGGTTCTGCTAGCTACGTTGCTATTATTGGTAACTTCAACCGGCAAAATCAATAGATTAGTACGAGGTAGTTTCTGGATCAATACTTATGATTGGCTTGATCCATTATTATCCAGTACGCTTGGAACTTTCCATTTCACCGTGCCAACTGTTCTGCTGCCCGCCAAATCAACAGCTTTTGAGGATCTCCTTTTCTCATAGATCATCCCAAAAGTCATGATTAGACTAGTACCTATAATTACAAAAAACAAGATCCCAGGCTCAAAGCTGGCGATCTCCGCTTCTTTTGGAATACTATAGAAAAGCAGCACCGTGATTAAACCTCGGGGTGCAATAAATACTTGTGGGATGATGTCCTTTCCCTCAAAGATCAATAACAGGACAAAACGAATCCCATAGATAGATCCAATCAACAAGGAACTGATCAAAGCTACCTGCCAATCAAAGACTGAGGTAATAGCGATCGTCAATCCAAAAATGACAAAAAACAAGGTTCGCACGACGAATGCTGTTTCCGCCGTAATCGTGTGAAGTTCATGATAGATTTGATGTGCTTTTTCAAAGTGCAGCCATTTGGAGATTCGGCCCTGAAAAAACAACTTCATATTGGCGATGACCAATCCAAAAATCAGAATGATAATCAACGAAGAAAGATGCATTTTTTTACCTAGTGCATAGAGAAGTAGTAAAACAGCAATCAATAAAAATAGCTTCACTTGGCTCTTGATGTTCTGAAAAATCAAAATAATCGCGTAGCTCGCTACCAGTGAAATCGCTACGGTTAAGAGAAAATTTCCCCCAAAACCAACTAGCCCCGAATCTTCTGCGGGGTTGACCTTTCCTGTCAAAAAGTAGAAAAGCATAATTCCCAAAATATCTGAAAAGGTACTTTCATAAATATGAAACTCTTTTTTCTTCTTTTTTAAACCTGTAACACTTGGAATGATAATCGAGCTGGAGAGAACAGAAAGGGGTGTAGCGTAGAGCCAAGCTGACTGCATAGTCATTTCAGGAATATAATAATAAAGAATACTTGCCGCGGCCCAAGTGGAGGCCATCAAACCTAACAGGGCAATAGCCATCGATTTTAGTATTGGGAATAGTTTTTCACGCTTCAATTCAAGTTCGAGGGCCGCTTCTAAAACGATCATAATCAAACCGACTATCCCCAATATTTCAAGAATAGGGAAGAAATTCACGGATTCAGAAGTAAAATATCTTAAGACATATTGTAGTCCCAGACCCAATGCAATCAGCATCAATACCGCCGGAACATTGGTCTTTTTCGAAAGCCCATTGAAAAGGAAGGATAAAATAATGATCACCGAAAACTCAATGATCAGGTTATAGGAAGATATAATTTCCATTAGTTATCGAATTTTTCAGTTTGATTAGTCAAGATTTCCCTCGCATGAAGGAAATTAATAAAGTCATCATTTTGAGTCCCTTTGACTAAAGTATAATGAAGTAAATAAGTGTCGTTTTGATCGAGATTTTTCAGATTGGGAGCTTGCCCTAAGGCTAATACCGGGTGGTTGAAAATCAAATCCAAGATAGGTTCTCGTTTCAAAGGGGTTTTGAGATAAATCGCTCGCTGCTGCACATTGGTCTGATTTGATATCAGGGTAAATCCAACTCGATCAAAGGAGCTATACCAAACCCATCGCTCGCCTCGATCTGTGCCCAAAACCATTCCTAAAGTTCCGATTCGGTTGATTCTGCCTTTAATTTTACCAGCCTGAACCAGCGTGCCAGCCAGTACCATAGGACTGGCTCGGATAAACAGGCCAGAGATGTAATTCCGCATAGGGTTGTAGAAAAATGCACCTAAGATCACAGCTAGAAGACCGTGCGTGATAGAATCCAAGCTGATAAATCCTCCAAGTATGATCAACCAAGCGGTTGGCTTGTAAAACAGTCTAACTTTCCTGATCAGCGTGAAATAGCGATCATTGATCCGACGTTTTTTCAGTTGCTTCAGGATCAGGGAAATGCACAAAGTCAGGACGAGGTAAACCGCAAATACGAATAGAATTAAATTCAGAAGATCGTTCCAGTTGTTCATGATAAAAGCCGATTAGGCAAGTAATTCACGGTATTTGAGAATAGAATAGATATCCTGTCGGACAGAGTTTTTCACAATCAAAGCTCCACTCGCATCTCTGTCCAGAATGCCAATATTCAGCATTTTTCGGATGGCAGGTTTGAATTCGACCTCAAATCGGTCTGTAAAGAGATTTTTTAACTCCAGATCAGTACTATATCCGAAGAGCAGGCAATTTTTTAGGATTAACAACTCAGATGTACTGAGAAAATCATTTAGATGAGTCTCTTTTTCAGTAAATCGAATGGACGCATCAGGCTCAATATCAGTGCAGAAAATCCAGGCCTGTAATACCGCGCCGATATTGCAATCATATTTTTTGCTGAGCCAGCTTATTTTTTTTCGTAAATCCCCCTCATCCATGGGGACTCCTTTTTTTTCAAAAATCGGCCTATGCGAAGCGGCATGACGAAGCATCACGGCTTTATAGATTTCCTCGAATGAGGCAGTGTTGATATCCATTAGATTGGTGAATCCAAGGGAAAAAGGAATACGAGTATCCAAATGAATACGAAGTGAGTTGGAGATCCCGATGATCACAAAAGCTTTAGCCGCATTTGAGGTAATGAAATCCACCAAAGCAGTTGCATTTGATATCAATGAATTGGTCGAATCCCGCCATAGGTGGAGGTCATCAATGACCAGAATAGGCTTTGAATTACTGATTGATCGCTTGATGAAGGCGAAAGCCTCTCCGAGATTTTTGCTGGTTCTGTATTTCCTGCCTTCTATGGTCAAGTCAGTATCAGGTTTTAAGAAATGAACCTCATTCGATTGAAATAGATGTGTTCCAAATTCCAATAAGGTTGATTTGCCACTCAAAGGATCTCCCACGATTGCCAAAGATCGATTCTGCCCTTTGTTCCAATAGTTGACAATTTTCTCCAACTCTGACTCATAATTCGAGCGCTTTACGATGAAAAGGTCTCCAATGAAATTTTTATTCAGGAAAAGTGAATGGTAATGGTCTGGAGTCTCTTTTCCATTTCGTGTTTCGAGAATTTCGAGCGCTGTTTCCAACTTTTGATGCGGTGTCTTTTCTTTGACCACTTTGACTTGTCTGCCTAAATTGTCAAAAATTTGTTTAGCCAATCGGGTTAGTTTACCAAAATTCCCAGGGTTGCTACCTGTAAATCGCGCAAAGTTTGTTTGTAAAGGGACCTTGAGGTATTCTTCCTCTTTATAGATGTCGGTCACTTTAAATTTGGTGGCCAATTGATCATCAATATGGCGGACCATTTCCCTACTCTTGGAGATGGTGTCCTCCTGCTCTGATACGATCGAGCTCAGGGAGGCGATTTCCCCATTAAATCCATTTATGCTTTGTGTTTTTTGGGCTACAAGAAGGCTACTTTTTATTTGAGTGGCCACATTGATTAGATGCGAAAAAGTAGCCTCCTCATTGTCCCAAAGATCGATCAGATAAGGCAAGATTTCGTAATCCAACCACTTTTGAACTGATTTCCTAATATCGATTTTTCGATGGATTAGGTAACCTTCCCTGGTGGTGATAGGAACAGTCAAAACGGGTAATTTATTGACCATGTCTTCAAGCAATCGCATGCTGGTCTCTGAGCGGATGTCCTGACCAATTGCCAGATTCACCAGCTCCCCAAAGCCCTTAATTACTTCTTCCAGGCCTTCTTGATCTTCCAGATTTTTCAACTCCACCAGGGATTTTTTGGCCTGTTTGGCGAAAAGCTCATTCAGGGCTAGTACATCCCCGCGCATCTCAATCACCAAATCTTTGATTTGGAAGTAGTTGATAATTGTTTGGTTCAGTTTATTGTCACTCAGGTCAATCTCTTTGAACTGTTCGATCAGGGTCAGGAATTGAGCTTGATAAAGGCTCCAAGGGTTAACCAGATGCTTTATCGATTCCAGTTTTCGCTGAAGTACCTCTGTTTTAGAAAGCATCATTTCGCGCTCTTGTTGAAAATAGCTGATAATTTGCTCAAACTCGGTTGCAACCAATTCTCGACTTTCGGTGAAATGATTTTTGAATGCCTCTTCTGAAATCAAATCCTCTGATTTTCTGAGTTTAGCTATACTCAACTGGAGCATCACATCTCTGCAAAGCAGTGCGAGTGTCTTGATTCGATCAGGATAAGAAAAATGTAAGAGATAAATTTCAGGATCTGTTACTGCAGCATTCGCTTCAAGTTTACTCAAGGCTTCTTCGCCCACCTTTACATAGATCGAAAGTAGCTGTAGACCTTGATCATGGAGGTATTGATATAACTCTTCAGAATTTGATTGACTCCTGAGTTCAGAGTTGAAGTATTGAAAACTAGCTAAAAGTTGATTCACCCAGCCACTTGTTTCGGGAGTCTGAATCTCTTTTACTTCATTTTTTTCGACCATAGTAGGTAAATAGGTACTCAAATAAAATGAAAAACAGCTGTAGAATGCTGATTTTCAAGGTTAATTCCGTGAAATACTTTTCTGAATTTGACTAAACAATTTGATTATTAATCCCTTGGTGGGGTGATCATGATATGTGCACGATGCGTTCCCGGGTCCATGATCCAAGGCATTCCCGGCGCATAGGCTTTGAGCGGGAGACCAGTAGATTCTGAAGTGGCCCAAGGAATATAGACGACATAGCGTAGATAGGCATCCTTTACATCACCGGATTTTGGATCGTAATTTTCCTCCTCAGCATTCAGTACAAAAAGTGTAGCCCCATCGGTAGGAAGCTTGAGTTTACCGCTTTTCCCCTCGGCTTCTCTAGCATCAAAAATTTCCTGAAATGATTTTCCTTCTTTTTTCAACTGTCGACCGCGCTCCATAAATGGTTCTGCACTGGAGTTATAGCACGAAACGCTAAACCCTTTTCCTTCTGGATCATCTGTGATACAGATCATGTCGTTAGTTCCCTTTCTGAGGACGGTCCATTCACCATCCGAAGTATAGCCATAGACCATTGCGCCTTCTTTTTTTTCATCTGGAGCTGCCATCAAGGCAGTTTTGATTTGAATGGCTGATGATGGCGTTTCTTGAGCAAATGCTGGGATTACAAGTGAAAGAAAGAGCGAGTAAGCGAGGAGTTTTTTCATGGCTGTGAGTTTAGAATTCCATTAATTTAATGTTTTTCGATGAAATTAGAGAATTTGAGAGGATCGAATGATTGGGAATGAATGGGAATTCGCAGTTGAAGAGATTTCAAAAAGAAATATGGGAGGGCCGAAAACCAAGGAGATCAATCCTTTTAGAAGACTTCTTGATTAATCTTTCCCCGAAATTTTTGACCAGATTTTCTTACCCAATTGCTTCAATTTCCCAGGCTCTTCATCATCGCTCCCGATATCCTCTTCTCCGAGAAAATAGCCAATTGGATTTAGAACAGGAACAGCATCGCAGATGATCTTGAATATCCCGATAAATGGAATGCTCAGTATCATCCCGGCTACTCCCCAGATCGTACCTCCCAAGACTACCACGATGATAGTTACGATAGGATTGATATTTACTTTTCCTCCCACCACGTATGGCTGTAGAATATAGCTTTCAATAAACTGAGCAAAGAAATAGGTCACTCCGACGCCGATGTACATTGTTAGTCCTCCTCCGGAAAAGGCAGCCATAGACATAGCCAAAATTAACCCAATCATGTTTCCCACATAGGGGATAAGTGAGAGAATAGCTGCAAGGATGCTAATCAAAATGGCATTTTCAATACCTGAAATGCTCAGGCCAATGCTATAAATCACTGCCAAAAAAGCGATGAGAATCATCCTCCCGATCAAAAAATCCAATGCCAGCTTTATCGAATCTGCAAGTACATCTTTGGCGTTTGACTGATTTTCATCACTAAAAAAGTTAAGAATTGAAAGTTTTAGTTTGGTTCTGTAAAAGATCAGGAAAAAAAGATAAACCAAAACCAAAGCACTACTACCTAAAAAACTGAAAAAACCCATTAATACACCACCTGCTTTGGAATACAACCCTGTAGGCAACTTGCTGATAAACGAATAATCTGAAGCAGCAGAGCGGTCTGACTCAGTGTTTTCTTGTACCAATTCGTTCGTCTTAGTTTGATCCTCATTGTTGGATAGTTGATTACTTGCTTTAACTCTTTCAGGAGCAAATATCTGGTCGATGTCTTCCTGGAAAGAAAGACCGGTATTTTTACTTACAAAATCTTCTACTGACTCCAAACCACTCTTGGTCTTGTTTTTTATTTCAGGCCATTTGTCGGCGAACTGCGAAATCTGAAAAGATATGAGTACAAAAAAAGAAACAAAAACAACAAAACTCAGCAATACACACATCAAAGATGATAATCCTCTGTTTAGGCCCAGATTTTCGAGTTTACGGGCCAAAGGGATACAGATCAAAGCGAGTAAGATGCTGATTGTGATAGGAATCAAAAAGCTTGTCGCTGACACGATGCCAACAATAAAAAAATAAAGGGCTACTATAATTAGAGCAAAATAGGTGAGTAACTCTTTTCCTCGCGATTTTTGATCGGTAGTCATATAAGTGGGGGTTTTCGAAAAACCTACAACAACTACTCCGAACGCGTAAATGGTTTGCAAGTCGGTTTGCCCTTGCTTTGGATTACCTATTCTCAAGACTCAATTCCCCGATGTGTGAAATGCGATACCCAATAGTTGGAGTTAGCAGAGGATGAAAGGTTTGCGTTTTGATATTTTGGATTTCAAAACAGAGTTGCACTTTTTTATTTATGAATGAAAAATGATTTTTGAGTTCATCTCATAAGCATTTTACCTTTGCGCTAGACAAATATCTATTATTTGAAAGCTAATCAGAATGGTCTCTTTGAATGGCAAGAAAGTTAAGGACAACTTATTTTTGGAACTGAAATGGCAGAAGATTATCGAAAACTATGATAGTCACAAAAAATACAGAAGGCTGGAATATTTTTTTTCACCGTGCTCATGCCTTATTGGCCTTCAAAATAGGAATCAATATTCAGAAGTCATATTGGCCCATTCCGAGATTTCGGTTAGATGGGCTCTCAGCAATTACCGATCATGACGATGGGCAGCCAGATTGGAATAAGAGGGACAACCTCACGAATGCAGGGGCGCCGCTGGATTTTCGTCAGCCGTCTTCGATGGCACTGAATGAGGTAAATTTTTTGATCAATAGATGTTTGTACAAATCTGCTTTTATGACGCTGATGGTTTCCATGCATTGCAGAAGTATTTATAAAGAACAAAAAGGGAAAGAGATTGAAAAATTTATGGATGAACAAGAGGCACTCTGTAAGTCAATTGTCAAACATTTGGAAATAAATCTTGCTGATGCCGAAGGTTGCTATCAAGTCGTTCGCTTCTGTGACGAGCTTTCACTGATGCTCTGCCAGGGTGATATACCTAAGCAAGGCAGAAAAATCCAGTTGGAGCCGCTCCCGGGAATAGCAGAAAATTTTATCAGTAAGGATGAGAAGGGAATTTTGAGGCTGGACCAATGGTGCTTTGAAACGCCTGAATTTGCAATATCTGCGGAATATTACCCAACAGAGAAGCTTAGCTATCGCTCTGACAAAGAATTAATCTCTGAGCTATCCTTGGGAAATCCCAATTTCATAAACTTCGAGTTTAAAGAAGGATAAAGTTTTTGGAAACAGGAATCCCAAAGCTCAAGAAGTGGTTTGATCTATCTTAGGTATCGAGCACTTTGAGGTCATTGAAGCGATCTGTGATCGCTTCGATATCTTCAGATATTTCTTCCCGCTTTACTTTGTAAAGATCGTAAATCGCTTCTTTCTCCTCTTCGGATGCATTTTCAAAATTTGAGAGGTAAGTTCTTAAAGAATCTATCCGCAATTCAATGATTTTGATCTCAGGTATAAATGCTTTGTAATCGTGGGATTGTCGTTCCACATCCGAATTTTTGAGCAAGTTCAATTTTTTTTCGATTTCGATTTGCTCCTCGCGGAGATCTTCAATGGTTAGCTTGAATGGATTATCCATCGTGATGTCCGTTTCCTCGGTCATATCTGTGGAGTCTTCAAGCCGGTCACTCGAAGATTCGCAAGAGAATAGCAGGGTGGAAGTCATTATAATTCCGAGAATTAGCGTCTTTTTCATGGCATTTTGATTTTGTTGCTTTCATTTAACAGCCAAAAAACTGTGCCTACGGAAGTTTTACTTTTACATACAAGCTGATTTGAACTTCTTTTTTTGAAAAATATAAGTCTCGAACCAGTGAAAGGAAGTATCCAGAAATTTTTAAAGTCATTTTTTTGAGCTTTGAACGAGTCAACTAAATCGATCCATAACTGAAAAGCAATCCCCATTTCGAGAGAATAATTTCCCCAATTCTTTGTCGAACATTCTTGATTTGAGCCATGCCTTCACCAAATGACTAATTTAGAATTGATGAAGCTAGTTTATCAGAATGCCTTGCGCTGGGAACAACTATTGCATCTAATTAGCTAATCACAAAAACATAGAAACCATGAAAAACAAGAAAGAAGATTCCAATTTGACCGAAGAAGATTTCCAAGCCTTAGGGGCAAAAAAGAAAAACTTGAGAAGCGATGGTGGAGATGATGAAATGCTCCGAGATAGAAAGCACCCGGCCGATTTTGCCGCGGAAGATCTGGATATTCCCGGTGAGGAGCTTGATGATGCTCAGGAGCGGAGAGGTTCTGAAGACGAGGAAAATAATCATTATAGTTTGGGAACCGACCATAATGAAAATGTGGATAAAAGGTAATTCGGTTTTTTTGAAAATAGCTGTGTTTAATCGCTGAGGCCGCAAAGGTTTCGCGAAAGGACACAAAGTAAATTTATAAGATCAAATTGGTTCAAGTCTTCTGACTTGGACCTTTTCCTTTATATGACTATTCGTTGGGTTATAAGTTGCGGCCAAAAACGAAATCCTGTTTTGGAATCGGGACTAAATCCCCCTCCCAATGACCATCCCTATCAAAGGGCGTAAAAGCCTATACCGAAGGTTTTCGGGAGGGATTTAACAAAGCAGGTCAGCATTAAAATTGGCAATGTGAATGATTCTGAAAGGTCTTACTCTTTGAATGGACAATTACACATAAGTCCAGTTTACCCAGACCTATTCAACAAATTCTTTTCAATTCACAAAGCCCAACTCACAAGTTGATTTTCATCCGATATCAAAGCCAAAAGCAATCACTGACTACGAAGAAATTCGCGAAACTCATCCGTGTTGAAGTTGCTCATTCCTTCTTGATAAAAGACGATTTTGCCCGCTGGACTGACGACCAGCGTTGTGGGAATAGACTCGCTTTGTAGGAAAGAATTCAAACCAAAACTTGCATGGGCTGTAGGGAAAGTCCAAGTTTTTCCTTCCAAAAATTTTCTGCTTTTCTCGATGTCATTATCCAATCCTATCAAGAGAAACTCGATGTTCGGTTCAGTGGAAAGTGATTTATATAATTCTGAAATATGAGGCATTTCGGCGCGACATGGACCACACCAAGATGCCCAAAGATTGATGAATAGCGTTTTCCCACGATAAGATTCTAGGTCTATTTCCTTTCCTTCGAAATCTAAGAATCGACCCTGGTAATCAAAATCACGTTCGGTGAGGTCAACTTGCTCCAATTTTGGCGTGATCAATCCGGTATACAAAAAGACGGACTGAATTGCGCCTTGGATCACAGGAAGCATTCCCGTGAAATACAATAGTGCAAACAAGCTAAGGATCAAACCCCAGGATTTAAATTCTTTTTTCCAGTCTATTTTCATTTACGATATATGAATTACGATGTACGGGGTTTATGGGAATCTTTGAGGTTCACGATATTTATTGGGATGAACCTCGAAGGTTTTAATTTTATTTTTCCAGCGGTTTTTAACCCAACTGATTTTGAAAGCTACAAAACACGAAGTTTTGAATGGATTTTGAAGGCGTGAGATGGTCTATTGTCAAGCAATAAATTTTTTTAAGATACTTCTCTATTACCTGACTCATTGTATTTTCTGAATACTGTTTGATTTCAATTCCGCTACACTTCGTAGGGCCATTTTCAGAAAAAGTACCTACCACTAAATGACCGCCAGGATTCAAACTTTCCTTGATAATCTGAAGGTATTTGGTAACCTCATCTTCACGAAGAAAATGGAAAACGGCTCTATCATGCCAGAAATCATATTTTTCCGAAGGCTGAAAAGATGACACGTCAGAGACGATCCATTTCACTTTATTCGATTGATTTCCAAGTCGCTGTTTCGCTCTTTCCAATGCTTTTTCGGAGATGTCTAAAACTGTGATGTTTTGATATCCAAGCGCGAGAAGGTTATCTACGAAATAGCTATCACCTCCTCCGCAATCAATGATTTTAGCATCTTTTACGACTTTAAACTTTTCCAAGAATTCTAAGGAGGTTTCTGGCTTTTCTTGATACCAACTGACTTCTTTGGAATTCTTGGTTTGGTAGATACGCTCCCAATGTTGTTTTCTTTCCAGTGTCTCCAATATTTCTAGGGTTAATAATAGCTAGCTAAATTTCAATTCAAAATTACCACCACATTCCCAGTCGCTTAGTGACAACGCTCACATTTCTCCCTTTTTGTCTCAAAAAGGAGTCCTAACTTGCAGTTCAATTTCATCCTTTGGTCCTATGAATTACGAGTTACAGATTGCCCAAGAATTACAGATTCGCCCAAATCAAGTCAAAGCTACCCTAGAATTATTGGACGGTGGAGGCACGGTGCCTTTTATTTCACGCTATCGAAAAGAAGCCACCGGCGAGCTGGACGAAGTGCAAGTGGCCGCAATTCGTGATCGAGTAGAGCAATTGCGGGAACTGGATAAGCGTAAGGAAGCAATCCTAAAATCAATTCAGGAGCAAGGGAAATTGACCGATGAGTTGGAAGCGAAAATTAAATCAGCCGAAACAATGTCCAAGCTGGAGGATATTTACCTGCCTTTCAAACCAAAGCGTCGCACCAAAGGGATGATCGCCAGAGAAAAGGGGCTTGAACCTCTTGCTGAATTGATTTTTTCTCAAAAATCCATCAATCTGGAATCTGAGGCTATGGCTTATTTGGATTCTGAAAAGGAAGTGAATTCAAACGACGAGGCCTTGCAAGGGGCACGAGATATCATCGCAGAATGGGTCAATGAAAATGCCGAAGTCCGTGAAAAAATGCGAAAGCTTTTCTTAAACGAAGGGAATTTCTCATCACGAGTCATCCCCGGAAAAGAAGCCGAAGCGATCAAATACAAAGATTATTTCGAGTGGTCAGAGCCAATCAAAACTGCGCCTTCTCACCGGGTGCTAGCGATGAGAAGAGGGGAGAAGGAGCTTTTCTTGATGTTGGATGCGCTGCCTGAGGAGACGTCAGCGCTTTATATTATGGAAAAGGAATTCCTTGCAGATGCGGCTAATTCCTCCGTGGATCAAGTGAAACTTGCGATTAAGGATTCGTATAAAAGATTGCTGAAACCTAGCATGGAAACAGAAATTCGACTCCTTACGAAAAGAAAAGCCGATGAGGAAGCGATCAA
>JBBQDY010000065.1:0-12430 GCA_038320155.1 Cytophagales bacterium | reverse complement strand
GAGACCGAGGATAAAATCAAAGAGTTGACCAAAGCAACCATTCGATGTATTCCACTCAACCAGAAAGCAGAAAATGGAACTTGTGTTTTCACCGGCAATCCTTCTAGTGGGCGAGTCTTATTCGCCAAGTCGTATTGATTTTTAAAGCCTGATTTTTTCAGGCTTTTTTGTTCGGAATGCATAAGCCATAAATTAAATCTTGTAATTTAGTCAAAACAGTATTTTCCTTCATATGAGCGTCCTTGTCCTTGGTAGTTTGCTAATTATTGGGTTGATTTTATTATTGGCTGAGATTCTTTTCATTCCTGGGACAACAATAGTTGGTGCTTTTGGATTATTAGTGAGCATAGCAGGAATTACTTACACCTTTATAAGCTATGATGCTCCGACTGCTTGGTTGATTACCGGAATTGCAGCAGTTTTAAACATTGGTGTTATTATTTATGGCTTTAATTCAGGAGTCTGGAATAAGTTTTCACTTAAAAATGCGATTCAAGGTGGGACCTTTGATGGAAGGACGGATGGCTTTCAAGTTGGAATGCCTGGTAAAACCTTATCCGATTTAAAGCCCTTTGGAAAAGGGATATTTGGAGAGCAAATCGTAGAAATTAAATCGGAAGGCGGATTTATTGGTGTAGATTCCGACATCACTATAATTAAAATCGAAAACAATAAAATAATAGTAAAATAACCATGGATTTATCTGATTCAACTTTCATTCTATTCGCTGCATTTGCTGGGATAGTTCTCTTATTTATTTTTCTCTACTTCGTTCCTGTTAACCTCTGGATCACTGCTCAGTTTTCCAATGTTAAGGTCGGGCTGCTTGAATTAGTCGGAATGCGGATCCGAAAAGTGCCGCCAAGTATCATCGTGAATTCCTTGATTACAGCTACAAAAGCAGGACTTGATTTGACTACCAATGACCTGGAAACCCATTATTTGGCTGGAGGAAATGTGCCCAATGTCATTCGAGCTTTGATTTCAGCGGACAAGGCCAATATCACGCTGAGTTTCAAACAGGCTACAGCGATTGATTTGGCGGGAAGAGATGTGTTTGAGGCAGTTCAGATCTCGGTGAATCCAAAAGTAATTAACACTCCCAATGTTGCTGCAGTAGCTGCTGATGGAATTCAGTTGATCGCAAAAGCTAGAGTGACAGTTCGAGCAAACATTGCTCAACTAGTCGGTGGAGCAGGTGAGGAGACGATTCTTGCCAGAGTTGGTGAAGGAATTGTGACTTCAATCGGATCAGCTGCCAATCATAAGAGTGTGTTAGAAAATCCAGATAAAATCTCAAAACTTGTCTTGCAAAGAGGATTGGATGCAGGCACTGCATTTGAAATCCTGTCTATTGATATTGCTGATATTGATGTGGGAACAAACATAGGAGCGAAACTTCAAATCGATCAAGCCTCTGCTGATCTTAAAGTGGCTGAGGCAAAAGCTGAAGAGCGGAGAGCAATGGCTGTTGCGCTCGAGCAAGAGATGAAAGCTAAAAATGTAGAAATGCGTGCCAAGGTAATCGAAGCTGAAGCTGAGGTTCCTAGAGCATTAGCTGAAGCTTTCCGATCTGGTAAACTTGGAGTGATGGATTATTATCGAATGGAAAATATTAAATCGGACACTTCGATGCGAGATTCGATAGCCAACTCGGATACGGATTCGAAAGATTCAGGAAAAGGGAAATCGGATAAGAAATAAACTAACAGGGGCTCAGGCCCCTTTTTTCTTTTTCTTTTCAGAATCTACAATAGTCACGATAACTGGTTCATACAGATTTTTAGTCAGGATTTGATCATTTTCCAAATCAATTAGAACAGCTTCGTAGGCTATCGGTAAAAGCACTTCTCCCAGATCATTCACTACTCCGGTTTTTCCTTCACGCTGCACGATATTCAGGTTTTGTTTTTCCCGTACCAACGTTTGGTATTCCAGTGGTAGAATCTCTTGACCTTGAGCGGAGAAAAGACCAATTTTCCCTCCTTTTTCCACCAAAAAATTATCGTCAGTAGTTCTGGAAATATTATCAAAACTTTCGCTTGTCAAAATTTGCCCTGCCTTATTCATCAAGTAATAATTGCCTGCATTTCCTACGATCCCCACCCCATTTCTGAATGGCGTTACAGATTCCCAAGTAGAGGAAGAAATCATTTGTCCTGCAGGATTAATCAAATTCCAGTCCCCGCTATTTTTGACTGCTGCGATTTGATCCGAGAACTCTAAGACCTCTCTATAGGTAGGCTGGATCACCCAGTTTCCAGAAGGGTTCATAAAGCCAATTTGCCCTTTTGATTGAGCTGGAAAAAGCTTTTCGCCTCCAAACTTGATTTGATCCGCTAAGGTAGTCGGTGTTACCAGCCAGCCTTTCTTACCCAAGAGACCCACTTTATTCCCTCTGAATCTGACATCATAGAGATCTCTTCCCATCAGTTGAACTGATTCTATGCCTACAGAGTCAAGGAGAATTCCATCTTCTTCCATCACCCGCCGCAGTTTTCCATTGATATATTCCAAGAGAATTCCGTTTTCAAA
Organism: Cytophagales bacterium; assembly: GCA_038320155.1. Taxonomy (GTDB): domain Bacteria; phylum Bacteroidota; class Bacteroidia; order Cytophagales; family Cyclobacteriaceae; genus Algoriphagus. The sequence goes on along the minus strand of JBBQDY010000065.1, from coordinate 9,895 downwards.
AGTAATTTTGTGAAATGAATTATATCGGATATTAGATTTGATATCATTTCCTTCGATCAGCAAATACTGGTTCTCATTGTAGCCATAAAAGAAATTTCCAGTGGTATGTTCAAGTTTTTCGATGATCGGATCCAGTACATAATCTCCCTCTAGATTGATCAACCCAAATCCTGAATCCTCTTTGGCCAAAACATACCTACCATCACTTTCCTGCAAGAAGCTGTAGACCTTTGAAGGATTTTTTGAAAGTGGTAAAAAATACGAGGAACTAGATCGAGCGATGAGCAATCCGAGCTTTGTGAATTTTGCCTCATCGAATTTTCCAATTGAGATGATTCTGTTTTTCCCTCGTTCAAAGACCCAATACTCATTTCCTTTTCTGGCAAGCAAATAGTTGAAATAGGTGGAGATTTCATCGTAGGCTAGCGGCAACACTTTTTGCCCATACTCATGATAAGCCCCTATACCATCCGGCCCTTTCATTAAAATCCAAGGAGCTAAATACTGATAAACCGCTTTCCCTTCGAGCTTAAGGGCAGGGCTAAGATCTTGAGCCAGTAAAAAAAGGTCTCCATCAATTGTTCCTATTCGAACTGACTCTCCCAAAATATCTACCTGATCATAAATCAACCTTGATTGAAGCACAAATTTCGAATTATAGACTTCCCAAGTTTGAGCCTGAGAGAGTGAATAAGAAGACAAGAAAATTAGGAGGAACAAGCAATTTTTGATGCTTCGTTTCATTGATGGGATTTTATAATAGGGACAAAGATAAAATGACCAAAGGATAATTTAATCCTTTGGTCATTTCTAATAAGGTGTGATTTTTTAATGATCAGACTTTAATTTATTTAAGTCGAATAGATCAGATATAAACTCAATCATCTCCTCCGCTTGATCGCGCTGACAGGCAGCTCTCAATTGTACTACTGGTACTTTCAAGATTTTCTGCATCATGCTTTTGGTGATTTTATCAATCACCTCAAATTCTTTTGAATCATAGTTTTTCAGAAATCTTGCCATTTCTTCCTTACGAATCTGTTCTAGCGTAGACTTCAATTTGTTGATAGTCGGGGAGACTAGCATTTCTTTTTTCCAATTGTAAAAGTCCTCAATACTCTCGGTAATAATCTCTTCTACTTTCGGAACGGCCGCAAGTCGCTTTTCTAAGGTGGCCGATGCTTTACTCTTAATATTATCAACGTTGTACAAAATCACTCCCGGCACATCTTCAACGCTAGTCTCGATGCTTCTCGGTACCGAAAGATCCACTAAAAGCTTATAGCTCATAATATCAAATTCGTTGATAATGGCCTTCGTGATGAATGGCTCGGACTTTTGAATAGAGCAAACAATCACATCTGCTTCTTTCATTGCCTCGAGACAATTCTCGAACGGAACAACTTCGAATCCCCATTCGGAGGCGATTCGTTCAGCTTTTGCCAGCGTACGATTCGTAATTTTCACTTTTGCACTAGGAAGGTGAACCATGTTTTTGGCCACATCTTCTCCGATTTCTCCAACTCCAATCAGTAAAATTCGAGGTTGATAAGTGTTCGAAGTTAGACTTTCGATCAACTCAATCGTCGCATAAGACAAAGAAGCTGCTCCATCGCGAAATGCTGTCTCTTGGACCACTCGCTTATTGGTGAAAAAAATGGAGTGCATTAATCGATGAAGAAAAGGTCCAGCCATATCCAAATCAGCTGATGCTTGATAGGCTCGCTTCACTTGATTCGAAATCTGAATATCTCCGACTACCTGGGCTTCTAAACCCATAGACACCCTGAATAAATGATTAATTGCTGGCCGATCTAAATTGAAAACTTCAAAATATTCGAGGTAATTGATGATTTCTGGAAGTCCTTTCTCTAATCCGATGAGTTTGATTATCTCCTTGCTCAAGTCTAACTCATGGCTATAATAGACCTCTGTTCGGTTACAAGTAGAAAGGATCAAGGCATCGCCCAAACTGAAAAAATCCTTCAACTTCAGTAGAATACTGTGAATCGCCTGCTCATCCAGCGAGATGATCTCGCGGATTTTTACTGGCGCATTTTTATGAGAAATACTTAATGATCTAAACTTAATCTGCATTATACCTCAAGTGGAGTTCCAAATTTAACAGACAATGACTTGAGAAGGGTTCAAATCAATCAGACATTTACCAATTTGGAATCGCTCTAAATAAATAATTTTATTATTTCACAAATATCGGATTTATTGATATACCATGCCAATATTCTTAACTTATCCGTTATTGATAAAAGCTATCAACCATTTTTTTATGAGAAAGAGACTTTTTTATTGGCTTAAAACAAGCTTGGGCTTCTCTAACAAGGAGTCGAGAGGTTTTTTATTACTTACTCCCTTACTTTTGCTTATGGCAGCGTCGCCATATTTATTTGAATCTTTTCGAAAAGAGAATAGAGAGGATTTTCTTAAAACGTATCAATTCCAACTCGATAGTCTCGAATCGCTAAATCTCAATTTACAGCGTTCTCCAAATCCACTTTTCAATCCGGCAGATACCGCAACTAAACCTTCTTCGGCTAAGAAAACACAGAATCTTATCAAAATGGATTTTGTGGATGCAGACTCAGTTGTGCTTCAGATTGTACCAGGAATAGGAGTGGGGCTAAGTGGGCGAATAATTAAATATCGGGAGCGGCTGGGAGGTTTTCACTCCGAAAATCAACTTTCAGAAATCTACGGTCTTAAGCCGGAGACCATCGAGGAAATTTGGAATTACTTTGATTTTTCACCGACAATCACTAAGAGAATTTCAATTAATAGTGCCGAGATCGAAGAGGTTTCCGCTCATCCTTACATTTCTTACAGCGAAGCTAAAGTATTGATCGCCTACAGAAAACAACACGGTAACTATTCCTCAGTTGCTGATTTGAAGAAAATTAAAATTTTTAAGCCAGAGTGGATTGATAAAATCGAGCCCTATTTAAGCTTCGATTGACCGTTTTTTCATCATCTTTGAGCATGGATTCCAATGAAGAACTAATCCAATTGCCCTCCTTGAATCTTCCTTCTTTCGAACCTAGTTTGATCAAAAAAGATGGTAAACTTTGGATTCTAGATTCTATCCGAAAAAAGAGCCTCGTCCTCACACCTGAGGAATGGGTAAGGCAGCATTGGATTAATTTTTTAATCGACCATATGAACTATCCAAGAGGTTTGATTGCTTTGGAGCGGGGAATGAAATATAATCAACTTCAAAAACGTACAGACTTAGTCACTTTGAATAGAATTGGAAATCCCTATCTGCTAATTGAATGCAAAGCACCAGAAGTAAGGATTTCTCAAAAGACAATGGAACAAGCCAGTGTATATCATCAAGAGATCAAGAGCGAATTTTTGATTTTGAGTAATGGCATGGACCATATTTTTCTTCATTATATTCAGGAAGAAAATCAATTTATTCAACTCAAAGCTTGTCCAAAAGCCCCAATTGACCTGTAGTTTTGATGACTATTCTCAGTATTTTTTGTACTTTAGAAATAACTTAAAAAATAAAATTGTCTCATGGGAAGTAAGATGGCCAAGATGCCCTGTGAACTTTGCTCCAGTCGAAAGTTCTCGTTGCTTTCAGATCTGTCTGAAAGCCACATCTGTAATATTTCTGAAAACAAGAATCTGATTTCACACAAGAAAGGTCAAATTCTTTACTATGAGGGCACCAAGCCACTCGGGATTTTTTGTATCAATACTGGAGTCGTAAAGGTGTATCAAACTGGCTCACATGGTAAGGAGCAAATCATTCACCTAGCCAAGACAGGAAATTTTTTGGGTTATTCGGCGCTTTTGGGTGAAGAAAATTATACCAATTCGGCCATGATTGTAGAAGATGCTAAAATCTGTTTTATCCCCAAAGAGTCCTTTCTATCTACCTTATTTGGCAATACCCCGTTTTTCAAACGTATTACCAAAGAGCTCAGTCACGAGATTGGCGTGATGGAATCCAAACTCACAGATGCCAATCAAAAAAGTATCCGTGAACGCTTAGCTTATGTCCTGCTTCAGCTTGGTACTTCATATGGAGTAGAGGGTGGAGGAAATGAGCGGATAGACTTAATATTGAGTAGAGAGGAGATCGCAGGAATGGTAGGGACAGCAACTGAATCTGTGATTCGACTGCTAGCCGAATTCAAGAAAGATGATCTAATTGATCTAGAAGGCAAAAAAATCATTATCAAGGACAGAAGAGGATTATCTAGGTTATCAGATTTTTATGCCTGATCCGAACTGCATTCCTTCAAGATGAGTTATTCCAGCATGAAAGAAAAAGTCAAGTATTGTCTCTTCATTTTTTTTATAACAGCAGGAATCTCCTTATTTCCGAAACAGGTACAGGGTCAATCATTTGCGTATCGGACACTTTTGTCTACGCTTTACGATTCAGATTTCCCTACAGTCAAACCCAGTGAACTTACTGACATATCCAGCTACCAAATTTTGGATACGCGTGAGAAAGAGGAGTACGATGTGAGCCACTTGAAAGGTGCAAAATGGGTTGGTTATGATACCTTCGATTTGAAATCAGTAACCGGTCTTGACAAAAATAAACCAATCTTAGTTTATTGTACAGTGGGTGCTCGCTCTCAGGATATCGGCAAAAAGCTAGTTGGTGCTGGATTTGAAAATGTAGCCAACTTATATGGCGGTATAATTCATTGGTCAAACGAATCTATGCCACTTTTCAAGGATGGTCAACTTTCCAATCAAGTGCATACTTACAGCAGAACTTGGGGGATTTGGCTCGAAAAGGGCGAAAAAGTCTTTTAAATTAGCACTTCCTGTCTGCTTCCCGACCAAAAGGGAATTCAATTCATCCCAATTTTACTTTATTGCGTAAATCAAGTCAAACAACCAATCTTATGAAATATTTTAGTCGCTTTCTTTTAGTTCTTATAACCATGGTGGTAGTCTCTTGTCAAAATGCAATACCAGGTATGGCCGGAAGCACCCCTCCTAATCACGAACCTTGGAATCAGTTATTGAAGGCTCACGTCAGCCCAACAGGTATTGTCGATTACAAAGGTTTCATTAAAGACAAATCAAAACTAGATGCTTATTTAAAAACCATCAGTGCGAATGCACCAGATAGAAAAACATGGTCAAAAAACGAGCAATTGGCATATTGGATTAATGCTTACAATGCTTTTACGGTATCGTTAATTGTTGAAAATTATCCAGTTAAAAGTATAAAAGATCTAGGTCCAGCTCTGAAGATCCCATTAATTAAGGATGTATGGCATTATAAATTCTTCAAAATTGGCGGTCAAGAATCCAGTTTGGATGAAATCGAGCACTCAATTTTGAGAAAAGAGTTTGAAGAGCCAAGAATCCACTTCGCAGTTAATTGTGCTTCAGTGTCCTGCCCGCCACTTCTTAATGAAGCGTTTATGGCTTCCAAAATTGATTCACAATTGGACAAAGTGGCCAAGTCCTTTATTAATGATAAATCCAGAAATAAAATTTCTGCAAACGCGGTAGAAATCTCCTCTATTTTCTCCTGGTTCAAAGGTGATTTCACCAAAAAGGGATCAATCATCGACTTTCTGAATAAATACAGTTCGGTGAAAATTAACTCTAATGCTAAGGTTTCCCACCAAAATTATAACTGGAACCTCAACGAATAAACAGCGCTTTTTGTAATTTCCATTTCCAACAAATCCCTATTAGCTATGAGCGGAAACCGCCATGTAGTGATCATCGGCAATGGAATCTCGGGCGTGACTTGTGCCAGAGATCTCAGAAAGCTCGATGAAAAGGTAAGGATCACCTTAATTTCAGGTGAATCCAAATACTTTTTCTCCCGAACAGCTCTCATGTACGTCTACATGGGGCAAATGAAGTTTGATCATATTAAACCCTACGAAGACTGGTTTTGGGAGAAAAATAGACTTGAACTTAAAGAAGCTTGGGTAAAAGAAATTGATTATCCGTCAAAGTCTTTACAATTCCAATCTGGAGAGAAAATGGCCTATGATGACCTAGTAATTGCCTCGGGATCTAAACCAAATAAATTTGGATGGAAAGGTCAAGATCTGAATGGAGTCCAAGGATTATATTCCAAGCAAGATTTGGAGCTGATGGAAGAAAATACCACATCAAATATCAATCGGGCTATTATAGTTGGAGGTGGATTGATAGGCATAGAAATGGCAGAAATGCTCGCATACAAGAAAATTCCAGTGACTTTTTTAGTCCGTGAATCAGGCTTTTGGGACAATGTTCTTCCCAAAGAGGAGTCAGATTTAGTGGGTCGACATATTCATGAACACCATATTGACCTTCGATTGGAATCTGAATTAGATGAAATAATTGGAGATGATGCTGGTAGAGTTATGGCTGTCCGAACAAAAAGCGGAGAGGAAATTCCCTGCCAATTTGTAGGATTGACTGCTGGAGTAAGCCCAAATGTGGATTTTCTCAAAGGAAGTGATCTTTTGGTCAAACGCGGTGTTAAAGTGAATCTCCGTTTTGAAACAAATATCCCTAATGTATATGCGATCGGGGATTGCGCAGAGTTTGATGAGGCACCTGCATCGGATCGTCGACCAATTGAACAAGTTTGGTACACCGGAAGGATGCATGGTGAGACACTTGCACAAACTTTGGCTGGAAGATCTACAGTTTACAAACCGAGTAATTGGTTTAACTCAGCTAAATTTCTTGATATCGAATACCAAACCTATGGCACTGTTCCGGCAAGATGGGATGCAGAACAATTGGATTCCTTCTACTGGGAGCATGGTAGTGGAAAGGTAGCTTTCCGAATGTTGATGGATAAAAACGGTCAATTGGTCGGGGTGAATAATTTTGGCTTCAGGCTAAGGCATATATTTTTTGAACAAGCATTGAATGAGAAATGGTCAGGAGCCAAAGTGATTGCGAAGCTACAAAAGGCAAATTTTGATGCAGAGTTTTTTACACCCTACTACATCGAGATTCAAAAGGAATTTAAAAAACAGTTCGGTGGAGATTTCTCCATTTCTAAACCTTCTTTTTTCCAAAAACTAATCGGAGCAAGCAAATGAAACTAATTCAAAAATTAGGACTGGTTCTATTCTTGACGGGTTTAGGAGCCTTTATCCTGATTCCCTTTTTAGGAAACTACAGTCTGGATAAAGAACTTATTCTTGCTAACACAAAAGATATTCATCAGGAGAAATTATCCGAGGTTTTAGAGCCCATGTTCGGCAAGACCTTCACTAGTAATTTTGCTTTTCTAAATTCTTACGGAGAAATTTTCGATTCCTATAATGATCAGTTGAAGGACCAAGAGCAATGGGATCAAGTAATCTATGATGATTATTCATTTTCCTTAGCCTTAGCAGGATTGAATAGCCCTGTGAAAGACAACCCTTGGCTGTTTTTCATTTTATCCATAGGTCTAGCCGTAATCGGTGGCCTTTTATACAATCTACCCAAGTATCGAGATGAACCTGAGGGGATCAAGAATAATGGGATATTTCATTCCTCAGTTAAGAATAGAGGGATTGTTGGTATGCTTACGGGATCTTTTCTGATTATTTTTTACGTCATCTTATATTGGTTTCCGGCCTATCTGGTCAATTTGGTCTCTATGGTTTCTCCTTTAAGCGAGTTAATCAGTGGTAACCCGGCCAGTCAATGGTTTTTGTATGGCTTGATGTACACTTTGGCAATTATCGTCATGGGAATAAGAATGTTTCGAAAATATCGAGGCAATAAATACCAGCAACTTCGCACTGCATCGGTGATGTTTTTCCAGACGGCATTTGCATTTTTGATTCCAGAAATATTGGTGCTTTTGAACCAGCCCTATTTTGATTTCAAGAATATTTGGCCCCTCGATTATGACTTTTTCTATGATTACCAGATTAGCACATTCCTCAGTTCAGGAGGAGTAGGGATGTTTATGCTGATTTGGGGGATTCTCTTGATCGTTATAGGAGTCCCAACATTTACTTATTTCTTTGGTAAGCGTTGGTACTGCTCTTGGGTTTGTGGCTGTGGAGGTTTGGCAGAGACATTAGGTGATCCATATCGACAGCTCTCTGATAAGTCTTTGAAAGCTTGGAGTTTTGAGAGATATAGTGTTCACGGTGTTTTGGTCCTCGCTGTAGTAATGACTGCAGTGACTATTGCCAATTATTTTTCAGGTTTCAGCTTTTTAGGAGGTGCGACTAACCAGCTTCATCAATTTTATGGATTTGCTATAGGTGCCACGTTTGCCGGAGTAGTAGGAACGGGATTTTATCCATTCATGGGGAACCGAGTATGGTGTAGATTTGGTTGTCCTCTCGCTGCATACTTAGGAATAGTGCAGCGTTTCAAATCCAGATTTAGAATCACGACCAATGGAGGGCAATGCATCTCCTGTGGGAATTGTTCCACTTACTGTGAAATGGGAATTGACGTCCGATGGTATGCACAGCGGGGCCAGGATATTGTCAGGTCTAGCTGCGTAGGTTGCGGTGTTTGTTCAGCTGTTTGTCCTCGTGGAGTACTGAAATTGGAAAATGGATCTGAAGAAAATCGAATAAATGAGTTCCCAATAATTATTGGAAATGACTCTGTAAAGCTGAATGCATAAATGATTTTCATCTACCTTCTGCTGGGAATATATACCCTTGGGATGCTGTTTATTTTTATTTACAGCCTAGCCCAAGGGCATTTGCTTTACAATTTTTTGAAGTCCAGAAATAAGAAAGAAAGTATTCCAGCCAATCCCAAATCCTGGCCCCAGGTTACGATTCAACTTCCAGTCTTCAACGAACTCTACGTCGTGGACCGACTCATTGAGGCTGCTGCTAAAATTAATTATCCTAAAGAATTACTTCAAATTCAGCTATTGGATGATAGTACAGATCAAACTGCTCAGTTGATCCAAGAAAAAATCAAAAACTACCCAGAAGTTAACTTTCAATACCTCCATCGAACAAACCGTAAAGGTTACAAAGCAGGCGCTTTACGAGAAGGTTTGGAAAATGCTACAGGTGAATTCATTGCTATTTTTGATGCGGATTTTATTCCTGATCCCGATTTCTTAATCAAAACAATTCCCTATTTCAGCTCAGACAAAATTGGAATGGTCCAAACTAGATGGACCCATCTTAATGAAAACTATTCGCTGCTTACCAAGCTTCAGGCCTTTGCTCTGGATGCACATTTCTTGATCGAGCAGATTGGGAGAAACAGTCAACATGCCTTTATCAATTTCAATGGAACTGGGGGCATCTGGCGGAAAAGCTGCATTCTTGACGCCGGCAATTGGCATGACGATACGCTTACGGAGGATTTGGATTTGAGCTATCGTGCGCAGCGGAAAGGTTGGGAATTTGTCTATCGAAGGGAAATTGAATCTCCGGCGGAACTTCCACCGATCATGTCAGCAATCAAATCGCAACAATTCCGATGGACCAAGGGTGGAGCGGAATGTGCAACCAAGCATGCTAAAGCGGTCTTGAGTGAAAACTTGCCCTTTGGCACAAAGTTTCATGCAATGGCACATCTGTTCAATAGCAGTATTTTCATTGCTATAATCTTGGTGAGCCTAAGTAGCATAGGCGTCTGGTGGGCTGGAGAACGAGGCATGATTCCAGAGGGATTATTCAAATTGGCAGGATTCTTTTTAGTGGGATTTGTGATCATAGCCTCCGTTTATTTAGTGGCCTATATATATGGAAAGAAGAATTTCTGGCAAAGCTTATTCGAGTCCTTCTACATGTTGCCCTTGTTTCTTTCCGTCTCTATGGGACTTGCTCTTCACAATGCGCAGGCGGTCTGGGAAGGACTTTCGGGAAAGAAATCACCCTTTATCCGTACCCCAAAATTTAATCTGGAATCTGGGAAAATTGGCTTGAAAGCCAATACCTATTTGACCTCCAAAATC
>JBBQDY010000064.1:0-12433 GCA_038320155.1 Cytophagales bacterium | reverse complement strand
TCCTTTCGTACGACCATATTTTTTATCTCACCTTAATCGTGAGTCACGGATCTATCGGTAATCATCAAATTGCTCAATCCTGCCAATATCAAAAGCAATCCAGCCAAAAGCATGGTGTTGATTACGTCTTCTCCAAAGATCAATTTGTAAAGAAAATTTACTCCTCCCAATGCTGCAATGATCTGAGGAATAACGATGAACATATTGAAAATCCCCATGTAAACGCCCATCTTTTTAGCTTCAACCGAACTGGAAAGCATGGCATAAGGCATGGAAAGAATACTAGCCCAAGCGATCCCGACCAAGGAAAAACAGATGTGAAGCATCCATGGCTCCGTAATAAAATAGATCAATATAAATCCCGCCCCACCTGCCATTAAGCTCAGCATGTGGACTAGCTTCCTGTTAATTTTAATTCTGCTCGCGAAATAGACTAGGATCAAGGCATAAAACATGGAAACCAAACCGTAAGTACCCAAGTAATTACCGACACTATCTGCAGCATTATTATAGGCCTCTGAACTCGGATCTGTTGCGCCAAAAATATGTGAAGTAATTGCAGGAGTAGCAAAACTCCACATGGTAAAGAAGGCAAACCAAGAGAAAAATTGAACTACACCTAATTGCTTCATCACCTTCGGCATGGTAGCAATGTTTTGGATAATCTCTTTAAAGCCTGAAAAAAAACCACTACTCGCAGCTTTTTCCCGCTCAAACTCCGCCATGTCCTCGGGAGGATATTCTTCAGTTTTCAGAATGGTATAGAGTATAGAGCTAAAAAGGACTAATGCTCCAATGGCAAACGCATATTTCACTGAATCTGGGACCACACCTATAGCAGCCGTATTCGGCACTCCCATTTGGGTCATTAGCCAAGGCAGGTTGGATGCGATCCAAGTACCGATTCCGATGACCAAAGTCTGCACCACAAATCCATAGGAACGCTGAGAGTCCGGAAGCTTATCTGCTACCAAAGCTCTAAATGGCTCCATACTGATATTGATCGAGGCATCCAAAATCCAAAGTGAACCAGCGGCCATCCAGAGTGCGGAAGAGTAGGGGGCGAAGAAAAGAGCGACGGTACTAAGTACAGCCCCAATAAAAAAGAAAGGCTTTCTTCGACCAAATTTTGGATGCCAAGTTCGATCACTCAAGTAACCGACAATTGGCTGAACCAATAATCCTGTCAGCGGTGCTGCGATCCAAAGTAATGGAATTGCGTCTTTGTCCGCGCCTAAGGTTTGAAATATTCTGGACATGAATCCGCCTTGCAAAGCAAAGCCAAACTGGATTCCTAGAAATCCAAAACTCATATTCCAGATTTGCCAGAAACTCAATTGTTTCTTTTGGGTCATTTTGGGTTGGGTTAATTGCTACCTCAAATCAGCGAGTCAATTGTATGATTGTTTCGCTCGTATTAAATTCTATCTCAATGAACTGTAAATTTTTGATAGCTAGGTAAGGATGCTCATTTACGGGGAGTGGATCAAACTCTGTCAATTTATCCAAGAATGCATAATCTTCCAATTCGAGGTTTGATTCGATTTGATCGATCCAGACTTTTGATAATCCAAAGCGGTGAAAATATATTCGAATCGATCCGTAATCTCCTTTGTAATCGCCGTTTACTGATCCAATTTTTAAGCTTTCAGATTCAGGATCGAAGATAAATTCACGTGTCAAGAAATTACCAGATTGGTATTCATGAGAAATTCCGTCATCCTCAAAATGAGTATAAGTGCGTCCTTCTATTCCGTTGTAGACGTGGATTCGTAGGATACCATCACTCTTTTCAGAAGTAGAGGAAATGTCTGATTGCATCGCAAATACGCTTCCCTCTTTAACAAAGACCGGCAGGTAATTCAGCGGTGTATCCACATTGTGAATTTTATTTCCGGAAAGGATTTCATCCGTGTAGAGATAGTACCATTCTCCTTTAGGAAGATAAACTTTGGAGATTTCACGGTAACTTTCAATTGGAGCTACTAAAAATAGATCACAGAATAGGTATTGATTCTGAAATGTAGGATGGAAGATAATAGGATCATTCGCATAGGAGATCGCTAAACTGCTCGCAAGTGGCAGACCTGTTTTCGTAGATTGATAAAAGGCAGAATATATCGTTGGTAGAATCCGATACCGAAGCTTCATGTAATTTCTCGAGATTTCCTCCACTTCTTCACCGAAAGCCCAAGGCTCAGAATCATTGGAATTGATCATCGAATGTGCCCGGAAAAGCGGAGCAAAGGCTGCGATACTCATCCATCGTGCAAAAAGAGATTTACTAGACTCGCCTGCAAAACCTCCCACATCGTAACCGGCAAAGGAAACCCCACTCAACCCAAGACTATTCACCAGTCTCACTCCCGCTAACATGTGTTCTTCTGAAGCTACATTATCTCCTGTCCAAGCTGCCGCATAGCGCTGAATTCCTGCAAAGCCTGCTCGAGTAAGTACAAAAGGTCGCTCAGAATTATTTTGAAGCAATGATCCTTCTTGTGCACTTCGGGCCATTTGCATTCCATACACATTTCGTGCTTCACGATGCGAAGCTGTAGCGCCTTCAAAATCAAACTCAATCAAATTTGGCGTAAACTGGCCCCAAGATGCCGGCTCATTCATATCTGTCCAGAACCCATCGACTCCCGCCTCAGTGTAAAACGCCATTTTCTCTGCCCACCAAGTTCGTGTCTCAGCCTTGGTAAAGTCAGGGAATGCGCACCAACCAGGCCACACTTGACCTTCGTAGATTTTTCCATCAGGGTATTTCAAAAAGAGATCATTTTCCAATCCTTCCTCATAAGGAAAATAACCCTTTTGAGTTTTGATGCCTGGATCCATAATTACGACCACACGAAAACCTTTTGCTTTCAAAGCGCTGATCATGCTTTTTGCATCTGGGAATTTAACATCGTCGAAAGTGAAAACCTTGTAAGCTTCCATGTGATGAATGTCCAAATAGATCACGTCAGCTGGCATATCCTTGTCTCTGAAAGTATTTGCGAGTGTCGTCACTTCCTTATCTGGGTAGTACGAGTAGCGACATTGTTGGAATCCCAAAGCCCATTTTGGAGGCATGGCCATTCTTCCAGTCAATTCGGTATAGCTACTGATGATTCCTGCAACGGAATCTTCGTGCATAAAATAGTAGTCTAAATCACCATCCTCAGCGCTGAAATAAATAAAACGATTGGTAGAGGCACCAAAATTGAAAACTGTCTTGTGGGTATTGTCCAAGAAAATACCGTAGGCTCCTTGATTATGAACTCCAATATAGAATGGGATGCTCATGTAAAGCGGATCGTCGCCAGTTCCATAGGCAAAGTAATCCGTATTCCAATTCGTGTAAGCATTTCCAAAACGATTCAGGTTTCCTGTCTTTTCTCCAAGACCAATGAATTTTTCTTCTTTTTGAACTTGCTTGTAGCAGGCGACTTCAGTTCCGATCCAAGCTGTTCCCAGTGAATCATCAGCGTTTAAAAGTTTTCCGGAGGCATCATAAAAGCTTAAGCTAAACGTGGATAAATCAAGCTGAAGTATTAGTTTTTCCGTGACCAATTTCAAGACACCGGAATCTTCAGAAATCTGGAACTCAGTGTTCTTTGGTTGGCCGATTACCGAATAAGGATTTGGCTGGAAAGTATCGTAGCGATTTACCTGAATCCGGATCATTCCCGAATTATAAACCGTGAATTTAAATCTTCCGACTTGGGTAGTTCCTTCCAGACCGTCAGCCATTTCTTTCCAGAAATCGACTGCTCCCATACCGATATGTTTGGAAGAATTTTTGGATTGTATAGAAGGGAAAGCAGTAGATTTCATAGGTGCTTTTATGCAAATTTTGAATAGAGATCGGGCTAATTTAGAAACGATTGTTGATTGAAAAAATCATCAATATCATTCCTGAAGGGCTATTCTGGGAGAATTGAATCGAGCTGGGTTCTCAATTTTGAAATTTTGAGGGATTCAATCGATTGCAACGAATGCTGAATAATTTTTGAAAATTATATGAAATAGGCTATTTCACAGAAGATTTCCGGACCAAAAGCTCGGTTTCAAGTACTATTGGAGCTGTGATGCTTGCTGGATCAAGTTTTTGCTCGATCATATCCAAGAGCATTTGGGTCGCTGTTTCGCCCATTTTAAAACCAGGCTGTGAAACTGAAGATAGGCTAGGTTCAATGATAGCGCAAAACTGCCAATTGCTGAAACCTACTATCCCGACTTCCTCTGGGATTTTGAAGCCCATGGATTTGAATGCAAGCATAGCTCCAACTGCTGCCATGTCATTATTGGCAAATAGTGCGTCTGGTTTTATTTTCCCGTTTTTGAGCAGATCTTCGGTCACCTTGAACCCTTCATCGTTGGTTCCATAGGCACATTCGATGATCAATTCGGGATGTACTTTCATTCCATGATTAGTAAGTGCATCACGATAGCCTTTTTCTCTTTCCTTGCTGATACTAAGATTTGAAGGTCCTGCCAAGTGCGCAATTTTGGTGTAACCTTGGCTTATGAGATGAGAAGTTGCATTATATGCTCCACGGTAATCATCTACCATCACGCTGATGGCATTTGGGATTTCAGGTATCCGGTCAAAAAACACGATGGGGTAACCGTAATCCAAGAGCTTGGTGAAGTGCTCAAAATCGGTAGTTCCTTTGGAAAAGCTGACTAAAAAACCATCAATCTGATTAGAAAGCATGGTGTCGATACTGGATTTTTCCCGAGCAAAACTCTCATTGGTTTGGGAAAGGATCACATTATAGCCTCTGGATGATGCAACCTCTTCGATCCCACTGATCACGGTAGAGAAAAAGAAGTGAACTACTTCAGGAATGATTACTCCAATGGTGAACGACCTGCTTTTGCGAAGGGAGAGCGCAATGGCATTTGGTCTATAATTTAATTTTTTAGCTACCTCTTTTACTTTTCGCTTCGTCTCATCACTGATTCCCGGATAGTCTTTCAATGCTCGAGAAACTGTGGATGCGGAGACGTTTAACTCTTGGGCGATGTCTTTGATGGTAGCTTGTCCTATTTTCATAAAATAATATTATTCCTAGATAGCCTATGAGCAAAGTAAAGCCAAAAGATGGGAATTACAATTTGTGTTATAAAGATGGAGTTATATCAATTTGGAAAGAATAGCAAGACTACTTCTAAAAATACTTTTTTTATGCAATCGTCAACGCAAACGATTGCAACAAAAAATATTGGTGATAGAGTATCCTGCCACTTGTTAATTTAAAAACCTTAGACTATCATTTCAATAGGAAAGGAAACACTGACCAACAAATGACCCAAACTCATTTTTATGTTTGTCAATTTTCCTGAATAAAATTTCATTATTCAAAGAACAATAAACAACAAAAACCCTTATGAAATTAATTCGAAAAATCGGATGGATTGCAGGTTTGATCCCTGCGTTAGTAGCATGCGACAATTATGAAATGCCGCCAGTAATTCAACAAACCAGCTCTGTGCTTTCTAGCCCAGCCGTTGGATCAGCCTTGGTATTGAATGGGAATAAGCCGGATGATATGATCCCTTTCACGGTCACTGCAGCTGATTTTGGAATGCAGGGAGATGTTACGTATGCGCTTGAGATGGATTTGGCAGGTGCCAATTTTGCAAACGCAAAACAATTGGGTACTTCTACTTCAAATATCATTGAAGTAAAAACCTCTAAATTAAATGATGAATTAATTGCGAAAAGTCTTCCAGTGGCCGTAGGAACAGAAGTTGAGTTCAGAGTAAAAGCTTCCATCAATCAACCTCTAAAGCCAATCTTTGGTCAGACTTCAAAGTTGAAAGTGACTCCTTACAAAGTTTTTGTGGAATATCCCCTTCTCTATGTTCCTGGTGATTATCAAGGTTGGAATCCCGGCAATTTAAATACCACGCTTAAGTCGGTTAATTACAATAAAACTTTTACAGGCTATGTTCACATCCTTAGCGGTAGTGGTGAGTTTAAATTTAACGAAGAGCCAAATTGGGTGGATGGTAAAAACTATGGTGATACGGGTGCGGACGGTAAACTGGATAACCAATCCGATGCTCAAAACATCAAAGTTACCAAGTTTGGAACCTATGAGATCACTGTGGATATGGCAGCAAAGACCTACAAGATGTCTGAAGCTAAGCTTTGGGGTATCATCGGAGACGCTACACCAAAAGGCTGGGATGACGAAACTCCAATGAATTTCAATAAAGATTTGAATGTGTTGACGATCACTACTGACTTGAAAGCAGGTAAATTCAAATTCAGAGCAAATAAAAATTGGGATTTCAATTATGGTGGAAGCAATGGAAAACTAACGGTCGGTGGTGCCGATATTACGGTAGCTGATGCAGGGAAATATACCATTACCCTGAATTTCAAAACCCCAGGTGAGGTATCTTACACTATCGTTAAAATCTAAAACGCTTAGATTTAAGCTGATTAAACCAATAGACCGGAATCGGATGTATTCATCCGGTTCCGGTTTTTATAATTAATAAAACCCCATGAAAACCTTTGTAAAGTCTTTTCTAATTCTCCTTTTTACAGCCTTTTTTCAAGCTGCATTTGCTCAGATTACCACCGAGCCAGCTGTACCGAATGCAGCTGAAAAAGTAAAGATCACTTACGATGCTACAAAGGGGACCGCGGGATTAAAAGATTGCAATTGTGATGTGTACATCCACATCGGAGCAGTGACAGAATCTGCTGCTTCGACGACTTGGTCCATCGTCCCATTTACTTGGGCGACTATAGATCCAAAGGCAAAAATGACCAGAGTCACAGGTCAAACGAATCTTTATACCTACGAACTTACTCCAAACGATTTTTTCACCAACCCAAATGGACTAACTATCTACCGACTAGGAATGGTTTTTAGAAATGGTGATGGAACCAAAGAGGGAAAAAATGCAGCTAACGGCGACTATTTTATCAATCTCGCTCAGGGATTTCAAGTAACTTTTACAGCTCCCGCAGCATCCGCTGTCTCATTGGAGGTCGGTGAGTCTTTCGAATTTAAAGCCGAAACCTCCGCAGCAGCGACGATTGCCTTTGAGTTAAATGGTCTAGAAGTGAAAAAAGCTTTGGATGTTACGGCATTGACCTATTCGTATACTGCCACTGCAGCGGGTAATTTTAAACTTGTCGCTAAAGCAAGCAGTGGGACTTTTACAGATACTGAAACTGTCGATATTGAAGTTTTTGCACCATCGACTATTGCGCCCTTACCGGCAGGAGTGAAATTAGGGATCAATTACCTCTCGGATACAGAAGTGATTTTGGCCTTGAATGCTCCAAAGAAAAAATTGGTACAAGTTATTGGTGATTTCAATAATTGGGAAAAATCAGCCGCCTACCAAATGAATAGAACTCCTGATGGAGAAATTTTCTGGCTTAAAATTTCGAATCTAGTTCCTAAAAAAGAATACATTTTTCAATACCTCGTGGACGGTTTGATCCGAATAGGAGATCCTTACGCAGATAAAACTTCCGACCCAAACAACGATCAAGAAATCATCACTCAAAATAGGTATCCAGGTTTATTGCCTTATCCGACTGGAAAGACGTCATTTCAGGCGACTTATTTACAGACCGGGCAAGAGCCTTACGTTTGGAAAAACACGAGTTTCATCAAACCCAAGCCAGAAAATTTGGTGGTTTATGAGCTTTTAGTCCGAGACTTTGATGAGCGAAGAAATTATGCTGCTGTAATCGAGCGACTGGATTACCTCAAAAGTCTGGGTGTGAATGCCATCGAATTGATGCCGGTTGGAGAGTTTGAGGGGAATTTATCTTGGGGCTATAATCCTTCTTTCTTTTTTGCTCCTGATAAATATTACGGCACCAAAAATCAGCTGAAGCAATTAATTGATGAAGCACACGGCAAAGGGATTGCGGTCATTTTGGATATGGTTTTGAATCATGCCTTCGGTCAAAATCCAATGGTTCGTCTTTACAACGACGGAGATTATGGCGCCCCAACTCCCGATAGTCCCTGGTTTAATCGAGTGGCTACTCACCCTTTTAATGTGGGTTACGACTTCAATCACGAAAGTAAATACACTCAGGCCTTTGTTGATTCCGTCAATAATTATTGGTTGACTGAGTATAAAGTCGACGGGTTCAGATTTGATTTATCCAAAGGTTTCACTCAGGTAAATACAGGAGACAACGTCACCACCTGGTCTCAATATGATCCATCTCGAATCAAAATTTGGAAACACATCTACGATCGGATCAAAGCAAATCATCCGAATGCCTATGTGATTTTGGAGCATTTGTCCGCCAATGATGAGGAGAAGGAATTAGCCGATTATGGGATGATCTTTTGGGGAAATATGAATTTTGATTTCCGGGAAATGGCCAAAGGTCAACTCAAGGATTTCAACTGGGCATATTATGGTTCACGGGGATGGAAAGAACCCAATCTGATCCCTTATCAAGAATCGCATGATGAGGAGCGCGTGATGTGGGAGACCTTGAATTTTGGAGCCACTTCACCGATTAATCTGAAAGCCTTGGAAAATGCTGTCAACAGGAATCAATTATTGACCGCTTTCTATTTTGGAATCCCCGGCCCGAAAATGATTTGGCAGTTTGGTGAGTTTGGCTACGATGTAGAGTTGAATAATGATCGATTGGCAATCAAACCGACGAGGTGGAATTACTTGGAAAATCCTGAAAGACAGCGATTATTTCAATTGTACCAGGAAATGATCAAGCTCAAGAAGGAAAATCCTGTTTTCAGCAAACCTGCAAAAACTACCCTTAGCCTAGGTGGAACGGTGAAATCCATTATCCTGGAAAGTGCGGATATGAATGTGGTAATGCATGGGAATTTTGGCCTTTCAAACGTAGGAAATGTGCCGCTTAGCTTCCCGAAAACAGGTAAATGGTACAATTATTTTACTGGTGAAGAATTCAATGTGACTTCCACCACGGTAAACTTTAGCCTAAGGTCGAGTGAGTTTTATTTGTTTACTGATAAAAAGCTTACAACTCCGAAAGCAGGTATCCTTCAGGTAGATTTTGTCACGGATGTGCCAAAAGAAATCAAGCCAACAGGAGAGTTTAAACTCTATCCGGTTCCTACCTCGGGATGGCTCACTATCGAGCTGCCAGTGGAAATGTCAGGGGCAAATTACAGAATCATGGACTTGACTGGTCGAGCCCTTGTGGAGGGTGGAATTGGGCCCAATGATCAGAAATTAGAATTGGATGTAAGGAATATTAGAGCAGGGATTTATATCTTTGAAGCATACGACACTAAAAATGTGCTGGTAAAGCGCTTTATTAAGAGATAATCAAACCTAAATCACATGAAATTTAAACCGGGAGTAAAATACGGCGAGGAGCTAAAAGACCTTTACGCATACGCAAAGGAAAATGAGTTTGCGATGCCTGCAGTGAACGTCATCAATACCAATTCTGTCAATGCAGTACTTGAGACAGCCAAGAAAGTAAATTCTCCTGTCATCATCCAATTCTCCAATGGAGGTGCACAGTTTTTTGCTGGAAAATCACTTGCCAATGATAAGCAGCAAGCTAGTATAGCGGGCGGAATATCAGGCGCACACCATGTACACTTAATGGCTGAGGCTTACGGAGTCCCTGTTATTCTGCATACAGATCACGCTGCTAAGAAACTATTGCCTTGGATCGATGGACTTTTGGAGGCTGGAAAAGCATATTATGCTACTCACAAACGCCCTTTGTATAGTTCGCACATGCTCGATCTTTCAGAGGAGCCTTTGGAAGAAAACGTGGAAATCTCTTGTGATTATTTCAAGGAATTCGTGAAGCTGGAGATGGCTATCGAGATCGAACTTGGGGTCACAGGTGGAGAAGAAGATGGCGTGGACAATTCAGATATTGATTCTTCCAAACTCTATACTCAGCCGGAGGAAGTGGCTTATGCTTATGAGCATTTGAAGCAAATCGGGGAGCTATTTACCGTAGCTGCTGCATTCGGAAATGTGCACGGAGTCTACAAGCCAGGTAACGTATCCTTGAAGCCGATAATTCTTAAAAATTCTCAGGATTTCATCAATAAGAAGTACGGAACAAGCGGTAAGCCATTGAACTTTGTATTCCATGGTGGCTCAGGATCTACGTTAGAAGAGATCAGAGAAGCAAACAGCTATGGTTCGATCAAAATGAATATTGATACCGATATGCAGTGGGCATTTTGGGAAGGTATCTTGATGAATTACAAAAAGACCGAGGGATATCTTCAGACTCAACTTGGAAGTCCAGATGGTGCAGATAGTCCAAACAAGAAATACTATGATCCTAGAAACTGGCTTCGCAAAGGAGAAGAGAATTTTGTCAAGCGATTGGAGCAAGCATTTGATATGCTCAATGCTATAAATAGAAATTGATTCGAGTAAAAATTTTAACAGAGGAAGTCACTTCAAACGGTGACTTTTTCTTTTTATCAATCACCCAATGATGAAAACCCAATTGATTCTTATGGCTGGACTTGCGCTTGCCACTGCCTGTACTTCAAGCGAAGCTCCAGAAGTAAAAAATTATTGGCCACAAGCCGGTGTCACATACGAGATTTTTGTTCAGTCCTTCAACGACTCAGATGGGGATGGAATTGGAGATTTGAACGGGGTAACGGAAAAACTGGATTATGTCAAGGAGCTCGGCGCAAATGCGATCTGGTTTATGCCAATCATGCCCTCACCAAGCTACCATAAGTACGATGTGACAGATTACAAAGCGATCCATCCCGACTATGGCACCATGGAGGATTTCAAAAATCTTTTGGAGGAGGCCCATAAGCGAGATATTAAGATTGTGATCGACTTGATCATCAATCATAGTGGGAGTGGGCATCCTTGGTTTGAGGAAGCCCGCAAAGGCAGAGACAATCCTTACCGTGATTATTATGTTTGGGCGCAAAAAGACACCATCGCTAATTTCATAAACAAAAAAGTAATTACGCTGGACAGTGACAATATCCGACAGTGGCATGATCCGGGAAATGGAGAAGATTTTTACTACGGATTTTTCATCGGCGGAATGCCAGATTTGAATTTTGACAATCCTAAAGTCCGTGAGGAAATCTATGATATCGGCAAGTTTTGGTTGGAAGAAATCGGAGTCGATGGCTTCCGATTAGATGCTGCAAAGCATATTTTCCCTGATGACAGACCCTTGGATAATCATGCTTTTTGGAAGGAATTTCGAGCCAAAATGGAAGCAATCAAGCCGGATGTCTATTTGGTAGGAGAGGTGTATGACAAAAAAGAAATCGTCGCACCTTATCTTCCCGGGCTACCTGCTTTATTCAATTTTGATTTCCACTACACGTTGTTGGAAGCTTTAAATACCGAAAACGGAATGCTTTTAGCAAAGAAGCAAAAAGATATTTTAGACTTTTATCAGGGAATTACCCCAAATTTCATTGATGCTACCATCTCGTCGAATCATGATCAGCCAAGACTATTGAATGAACTTGGATCTGATCCTGAGAAGTATAAGCAGGCTAGCGCTATACTATTGACGATGCCGGGAGCTCCTTATTTATATTACGGCGAAGAAATCGGGATGCTGGGATTAAAGCCCGATGAAAATATCCGAGAGCCCTTTCTCTGGGATGTGAATGAAAAAGATTCCACCAGAACCTCGTGGATCGCGCCAGTTTACACCACCGATGCTACAGTGACACCATTGGCAATTCAGAAAACCGATCCCAACAGTTATTTCAATCATTACAAAAATCTGATTGCCTTACGGAATTCACACCCCGCCCTGGCGATAGGTGATTTGGAATTACCAACAGCGACTTACCCTAAAACAGTGATGGCCTATAGCAGAAAATCAGGAGATCAGGAGATTTTTGTGATTCATAATTTGGGTAAAACAGAAATCGTGGTTGATGCTCCAGAAGGTTTCAAAACAAAACTATTTACCCTTGGGAAAACCGCCCATGCAGAAGGCAAAGTCAAACTTGGGAAGAATTCAAGTATTGTTTTGATGAAATAAGCAGTGCAGCCAACCTTTGAGTTTTCCCAACCTCGAAGGTTTTGATAACTCCTTGGATAGAGATCCAGGAATAAATTCAACTAGCTATCCGAAACTGAATAGTAGGAAAGTCACTTAGAGGCCACAGTAGCCGGAAGAAACTACGCTTATATATATTCTGGATTCCGTATAGCAGTTGGAAGTAATCCTGTTACCTAAAAGTTCGACAGCTTCGCCGTCGTGTTGTATCCATCATGATTTCCTATACCCCGGATTTCATTCGGGGCTATTCATGGTTTGACCACTTCGTAGTCGATGGATAAAAATATGGGGTCACCATAAATAAATTTTTTCAAAAATATGATCCTGAAATGCCTGTCCCGATTTATCGGGAGATCGAACCATGAATCACTTGTCCCGATTTATCAGGAGCCATGGGTGCCCCAGATAGCT
>JBBQDY010000063.1:0-12538 GCA_038320155.1 Cytophagales bacterium | reverse complement strand
GTCGCAAGTCTCTTGATTTTCTGCGTCGCATCGACGGCATTGGCTACAAGTTCCCGAAGGAAAATCTCATTATCTGAGTAAAGGAACTTCTTGATAATCGGGAAAATATTCTCGGTATGAATCGAGATGGTACCTTTTTCTTGCATGGCTATGATTGTTTATGTTTTATAATTCAATTTGTCTAGGAGCGAATTGCAAGGGTTGTTCCAGTTCTAAAAAAGTGACAAGATGACAGAAAAATGGAAATAAGATACACTGCGCGAGATACAACTACGCTGAGATATGCCTTCTGCGAGATAGAAGTCCCAATCCTATCTTAGGTAGTGCTATCTTTTCAATATCTGCCTTAAGACCTATCTTTTGTAATAAGATACGCTTCGCGAGATACAGCTGCGCTGAGATAGAAATCCCGATCCTATCTATACGAAGAGCTATATTTTGTGATAAGATACAGCTGCGCTGAGATACGCCTCCGGCGAGATAGATATCCCAATCCTATCTTACCAAGTGCTATCTTTTCAATATCTGCTCGAAGAGCTCTTCATTTATCAATATCTTTGTTCGATGCTGAAAGAAATCTCCGTCCTTATCCAGAAAGAACTTCGACTTGAATGGAGGCAGAAGTATGCGCTGAATGGGATTTTGCTTTATGTGGTATCGGCGGTTTTTATTACCTATTTGAGTGTCGGAGCCAAATCAGGGAATCTTTCGATCAATTCTTGGAACGCCTTGTATTGGATCATCATCCTTTTTTCGGCTGTGAATGCAGTGGCCAAAAGCTTTATCCAAGAGCATCAAGGTCGGCAACTCTACTATTATATGATTGCCTCCCCAGAAGCCATTATTCTTTCCAAAATCATTTACAATACCGGGCTGACTTTGGTTTTGGCACTTTTGGGCTATGGCGTTTTTTCGGTGATTTTAGGAAATCCCGTTCAGGATCAAGGTTTATTTTTACTCAATCTAATTTTGGGATCAATTGGCTTTTCCGCAAGCTTGACCATGGTAAGTGGGATTGCTTCCAAAGCCGGAAACAATGCCACGCTGATGGCGATCTTGAGTTTCCCGGTGATTATCCCAATACTTTTGATGGCCATCCGGATTTCCAAAAATGCCTTGGACGGTTTGGATTGGAGTGTGAGTGTGGATAAGCTTTTAGCATTGGCAGCGATCAATGCGATTGTAGCGGTGACTGGTTATATTCTTTTTCCGTACTTGTGGCGGTCGTAATCTTCATTATTCGAGATTCAGCATTCATTATTCAGTATTGAAAGATTGGAAGAACTTGTCCACCGAGGCGAATTGAAAAATTGTTTCCAAAACGCTTCGTTGAGAATTAAATGATTGTAGTTCTCATGATCTCGTAATTCATAAATCGTAAATCACAATTACCTCCAAAAGACTTTAGAAAAACAGCCTTTATCAGGAACTTATGCCGTATTTTTGCGCTTGAATTAGCAAAATCACCCTATGCGCCAATCTTGGTGGAAAATATTAGCTATCGCCCTGCTGCTTTATACTTTAACTGCAGGATTACTGATGGACGCTCCTCGTCTTCCCATCCTCAATGAGACTATTCGAGCTTTGCATTTTCACGTGACCATGTGGTTCGGGATGATCTTGATGCTCGTGGCAGCGGTTTATTACAGCATCAAATACCTTCGAACCAACGACATTCTTTGTGATGATTTGGCTATCGAATTCACCAATGCTGCTATTCTGTTTGGGATATTGGGAATCACTACCGGAATGCTTTGGGCAAAATTTACATGGGGTGATTATTGGAGTGGTGACCCGAAGCAAAATGCCTCTGCCATTGGTTTGTTGATGTATTTCGCTTATTTGATTCTCAGAAATTCCCTGACAGATACACAGCAACGCGCAAGGATCGGAGCCATATATAACATTTTCGCATTTGCGGCATTTATACCATTGATCTTTGTGTTGCCTCGCTTGACTGATAGTCTTCATCCGGGAAATGGCGGTAATCCAGGATTCAATGCCTATGATTTGGATTCCAAACTTCGAATGATTTTCTATCCAGCAATTATTGGATGGACGCTGCTCGGGACTTGGATTGCCACATTGAGAGTACGCGCAAAAAGAATCGAACGAACCTTGGAAGATCGCTTCCTTAATTCATAACCTATGAAAAAATTAGTAACAATCGCTTTATTGATTTTCAGTCTTTCCGCTTTGGCACAGGAAAAAACTCTGGTGACAGAGGCTGATTACTCCAATAGCACCGTGGAAATGGCGGATGTGATGCGATCTGAAGGAAAAATCTATGTATTAGTTGGAATCATACTAATCATTTTTGCAGGTATCAGCGTTTACTTGGTCAGCACGGACCGGAAGATCAGTAAATTAGAAAAGAATTTACCTGCTTAAAATAAATTGAAAATGAAAAAAGGACATATAATCGGACTGGGAATCATAGCAATAGCAATAGTAATCATCATGACCTCTATCGGCGATGCAAGTAGTTACGAAAGTTTTGGCACCGCCTTGGAAATGAAAAAAGGCGGAGAGGACAAGGCGATTCACGTAGTGGGTCATCTTAAGAAAGATACTGCCGGTGAAGTAGTCGGTCTGAATGTCCGAGAAGATAAAGTGTCTTTCACCTTTATGCTGATTGACAATGAAGGAACAGAGCAGGAAGTGTTTTACAACGAACCGGTACCTGCAGATTTTACCCGATCAGAATCTGTTGTAGTAATCGGGGCTTACAAAAATGAAGAAATCTTCGTTGCAGATAAAATCTTGATGAAGTGCCCATCCAAATACCAGGAGACTGAAGTGCAGGCGGCAGGAATGTGAGTAGGAGCAGCAGAATTCAATAAATCATGATCAATACCTTTGTAGGGAACCTTGGCCATCTGATGACCATTGTGGCTTTCGTAAGCGCAATAGTCACGGCCTATGCATATTATAATTATTTCAAAGCCAATGAGCTTGAAAAGGCAGGTTGGCGACGATTTAGCCGAATCAGTTTTGCGGTTCATGGTATTTCGGCCACGCTGATTGCGTTTTCGCTTTTTGAAATCATTTACAGCCATCGATTCGAGTATTTCTATGCGTACTCGCATTCGAGCAAAGCTTTGCCTGTTCATTACATGATCTCCAGTTTTTGGGAAGGTCAGGAGGGTGCATTTATCCTTTGGATTTTCTGGAACGTGGTTTTGGGAGCCGTTTTGATCCGAGTGAATAAAGTCTGGGAAGCTCCGGTAATGATTGTCTTCGCTTTAGTACAGGCATTCTTGGTATCTATGATTATGGGAGTGGTGATCGGAGATTTGAAAATCGGAAGTTCTCCTTTTATCCTCCTTCGCGACGCCACTCAAGCTCCGATCTTCGAGATGAATCCGGATTTCGTACCAGAAGATGGAACAGGTTTGAATCCATTGCTTCAGAATATCTGGATGGTAATCCACCCGCCTACGCTTTTCTTAGGCTATGCTTCGACACTTGTTCCATTCGCATTTTTGATGGGCGGATTGGTAACCAAGCGCTATTCGGAATGGATTCGTCCCGCTTTGCCTTGGGCAATTTTCTCTGCTATGATACTTGGTATGGGTATCATCATGGGTGCTTATTGGGCTTATGTGACTTTAAACTTTGGAGGATATTGGAACTGGGATCCGGTAGAAAATGCGGTATATGTCCCTTGGTTGATCATGGTAGCAGCCATCCATACGATGATCACCTTCAAGAAAAGTGCAACCGCACTTAAGACCTCAATCGTTTTAGTGATTTTCTCTTTTATACTCGTGCTTTATGCGACCTTCTTGGTAAGATCAGGCGTTTTGGGTGATGCTTCGGTTCACTCCTTTACAGATCTGGGCCTTTCCGGGCAACTGCTTATTTACATGCTGTTCTTCGCGGTGATTGCAACTTTCCTTGCTGCAAGAGCTTGGAAACATATCCCGACTTCAGAGAAAGAAGCTTCTGTTTATTCTCGGGAATTTTGGATTTTCATCGGCGCTACTACCTTAGGATTAATGGCGTTTCAGGTGATTTTGCCTACTTCAATCCCTGTTTGGAATGCCTTGGTGGAAAGCTTTGGAGGAATCTCCAATATGGCTCCCCCGGCAGATCAAATCGAATTCTACACAAAATTTCAATTGTGGTTTGCGGTAGTTTTAGCGCTATTGACAGCCGTTGGCCAATTCTTCTGGTGGCAAAAAATTGATGCAAAAACGTTGAAAGATGCCTTGGTCACGCCGTACATCATTTCAGTCTTGATCTCAGCAGCAATTATCGTTTTGACAAAAGTTTATGATTGGCAATACATCATTGTCGTGTTGGCGGGGACTTTCACCATTACTGCCAATTCGGTCATTCTTTTCAGATTAGTGAAAAAGGCCACTTTCAAATTAGCAGGAGGATCCTTGGCTCATATTGGATTGGGAATGGTATTGATAGGAATCATGTTTAGCTCGGGCTATTCGGATGTCATTTCGATCAATATGTCTGGCCTGACCTATTCGAACAGCTGGGAGGATGAATTGAATAAGGAACACGTGTTGCTTTGGATCAATAAGCCGACCCAGATGAAGGACTATACGGTAATCTACCGAGGACGCCAGAAAAAAGTAGTAGGGATTCCTGAATATGTTCCTGCCAAAATTCTAGAATCTACCGACAATGTCAATGAAGCTATTGCCTTAGCCGATTACAAAGACTATTTCAAAAAAGGCGAGATGGTCAACTTGGTACTTGAGGAGAATGATTATTTCAATGTGGAATACTACCAAAATGAAACGTTGAAATTTTCCCTGAATCCGATGTCACAATTCAATGAAGGAATGGGAGGATTGATTTCTTCACCGGATTCTAAAATCTACATCGATGAGGATCTCTACACCTATGTAGCTGCAATGAATGATCACTCTGACCCGGATTGGAAGGAAGATGAAATCTATGAAGCAGCACCTGGCGAGCAATTCCATGTGGCCGACTTCGTAACCTATTTTGATGGCGCAGAAGTTCTCAAAGAGATCGATGGTTATGTCTTGCAGGAAGGGGATGTCGCTGTGAAGGCAAAGCTCCGGATTTTAGATTATGACATAGAGAAAGTGCTCGAACCAACTTTCATTATCCGAAATAATCAAGTGGGTAAAATCCCTGTGATTGATACCGAACTTGGGTTAAAAATCAGCTTGGAAAATATCCTGCCAGAGGATAATAAGTTTGTCTTCAAAGTCAATCAATACCAAAAAGATTACGTGGTGATGAAAGCCATCGTGAAGCCTTATATCAATGTACTTTGGGTCGGCACGATCCTTATGCTGATCGGATTCTCGGTAGCGATCTTCAGAAGATTTGACGAGTTCAAAAAGATGCGGGATAAAGGACTTGAAGTTTAAAGTCTGAAAGCTAAAGTGAGAAGGTAAAAGTCCCTTTGTTTAAAGTTTAAAAAGAAAGCCCGACACTAGGTTGGGCTTTTTCCATTCAACTAAAAATAGTACAATTCAAGGCCTATTTTTATAGATTTTATTCTAGTAATCTTAATTGAGTCATTGAATTTTTTTATTTTTTTATTAGCCGATAATATCGCTAAATTACTTTTTCCACTGCTTAGAATCAGGTTTTTATGGTCTGAATTCTTTTCTAAAAATTATATTCTACACCCAAATTCTTTAATCATTTTTAGCTTTTTAACAGATGAAATATAAATTACCTAGAGCCCTGATGCGAACCCGTCGGGAAGAATTCAGTGATTTAAAACTTGAAGTCCTCGCAGGAAAAATCCCTGGAGACATAGGCGGTCAGGCTTACTTCATGGTGCCGGCTGGAGATTGCGAAGATGGAGAAGTCACTAAGGCAGATGCTGCAATACTTGGAGGAGATGGGATGATCCTCAAACTGGATTTTAGCCAACCTGAAGAAGCATTACTTACCTTCAAGTTCAGTAAATCTGAAAGTTTTCTGATTGACGAGGCCACTTTTCAGAAATACCAGCTTGACTCTTCCGGAAAAAAACAGAAAAACCCGTTTTACAAATACCATTTTAGCGATTTTGGACTTGGTCGGATGAGCTTTTCTATGGGGATGAGAAATCGGCTGAATACTGCCATTACCCCGATTCAATTTAGAGGAGAGTCTAATCCAAAAATAGTAGTGTGCACCGATGACGGTCGCCCCTATATCTGCAATCCAAAATCTCTGGAAACAATCACTCCAATAGGAGAACTGGACGAATGGGAAGCGATGATGGGTGCCGGAAAAAAACTGTTTGGAAAAACGGTAGGCGTTCAACCCTTTCCGCTTATTATGGCAACTGCACATCCTGTATTTGATCCAAAAACCAACGAGTTTTTTGGAGTAAACTATGGCAGGGCTTTTACCGATACCATAAAGAACATCGGTGTGGTGAATTCGAAAATTGATTCTTTGAATGACCTATTTCAACTCATCATAATCGAACTCCCTAAAGCCGCTATTCTGATCTTCTTCGGAGTAATTCTCTCTGTCACCAATTTGATCAATTCAATTTTGACAGGAAGAAACATCCGGCGATTTACCCAAATTTTCACCTGGGATGGAAAGGGGAAATTAAAAAAGGTCAACCTAATCTTAAAAAATGGAAAAAATGTAGTCATCAAGCAGACACTCCATCAGATTTCGGTCACAGAAAACCATATCATTCTTTTGGATGCATCGTTCAAATTCACCCCTGATCAAATTATTAATAGCCTCAGGCCTTTCCGGAAGTCAGATAACTGGTTTTCAAGATTCTTGGAAAAGAGTCTGAGATGGCTCATGACAGCACCGATGGTGCCAAACGCTCAATTTTATTTTGTTGAGCGAAAATCCATAGAAAAAGCCATTTCCAATAATACTAACTCACAAATCCCAGATGTGCTGGCCACAGCTACAGAACTACCTTTTGAGACGCTTCATTTCCTCACCAATTACAAAGAAGAAAATGGACAAATTACCATGCACCTTGCACATAACAATGCCGCATGTTTGGCGGAATGGCTACGTCCGTATGACAAGATGTATACCGGCAAAAAGTATAATCTATGGCAAAGGCTGACAGGCTTCGGGAAAACGCCTATTGCTGAAGATCTTTTGGGAATGATAGCTGTCGGTCAAATGGACGTCAGCAGAATCGAAAAAGTGGAGATAGATCCAACCACTGGCAATCCTAATCGATCTACCAATCTGATGAGTTTCGGAAATACCGGTCCCAATCCCCAGGAGTTGGAAACGATCCCCAATACATTCAACCTGAGCTTTTACGCTTATCGAGATCAAACAAGTGTGACTGCTCTGCCCGATAAGATCGAAGACATTTATTGGATGTGCAGTGGCCTTTTCCCGGAAGCGCTCACAGAATTCATCCATAAAATGTATCGAAATTATGAGCACCGGGTGATGTCGATTGAGCTTTTTGACCAGATTACCAAGGAAGGAAAACCAAGCAACCTAATCAGAGTTAATAGCGACACGATGCGAATTGAGGACAGCTATATTTTTAATCCAACTCAAGTAGGCATGTCGCCTCAATTTATTCCAAAAGCAGGCACCCAAAGCGGATCACAAAATGGATATATTGTATGCACGGTATACACCTATGTGGAAGTGCAAAAGCCCGGTCAAATCGAATGTGAATTTTGGCTATTTGATGCCTCAAATCTCTTCCAAGGACCTATTTGTAGAATGGGTCACCTCGATGCAATATTTGGGATGACACTCCACAACGCTTATACCCAAACTGCCGAAACACCAAACCCAATGGGTTATCTGGTGGATATTGAAAAAGAAATGAATGCACGACTTACCTTTAAAAAAGATGCTAAATTAAATCAGCTTTTTGAGGAGAAAGTCTATCCATATTATCAAAAGACGCAAATTTGATGAGTTTAATTCCTGGTTACAGCGTTAGCGAATTGGTTTACGAAGATGAGATCTGTATCATTTGCCGGGTTGACGGTAATGATACCAGAAAAACATTTCTGGCAAAGACATTAAAAAACCCAAGTCTGACGCATCAGGAAATAGCAAATTTCAAGCATGAGGTTCGGGTTTTATTTGAAAATGACATCGTCGGAGTTCCAAAAGTCATTTCACATCTAGAGGACCAAGGCTCTTTTACTATTCTTTCGGAGGATTTCAAAGGAATCACCTTACTGAGATATATTGCGGATAATCGGATTTCCTTAGCCGTATTTTTCGAAATCGCGATTCAAATTGCCACGGTAATTTCAGAAATCCATTCCAAGGGACTCGTCCACAAAAGCATCAATCCATCGACAATTCTGTATTCGCCAAAAACCGGTGAACTTCGGATTATTGACTTTAGTACGGCCTCCAGTGCAAAAAGCGAAATTCTGCATAGCTCCACTAGCCAACCTTTAAAATATTCGCTCCCCTACATGTCCCCGGAGCAAACCGGACGGCTCAATCAAAGTTTGGACTACCGGACAGATTTTTATTCGCTGGGAGTAGTGCTTTATGAGCTAGCTACCGGTCGACTTCCATTCCAGGCAAAAGATCTTTTGGAATTGGTCCATGCGCAAATCGCGGTGATGCCAGAAAACCCTTCCGAGATTAGCCCATCTTTTCCGGTACAGATCTCCAATCTAATCCTAAAGTTAATGTCCAAGAGTAGTGATGATCGCTACCAAAATCCATTGGGCTTAATTCATGACCTAAAAATTTGCCAAGAAGCCTATCGAAGCAAAGGATTTATTCCAGAATTCGCACTTGGAGAGATGGATTACAGCGACCAACTTCGGATTCCAGACAAACTTTATGGGCGGGATAAAGAGCTTAGGCTTTTGAAAAATGCGATCGATGAAGTTTTTGTAGGTGCGCATACCAATGTTTTTATCAGCGGTGAAGCAGGAGTAGGGAAGACTAAACTGGTGTGCCAGCTAAAAATGGAAGTAATTTCAAAAGGTGGCCAGTTTGTCGAAGCAAAGTTTGACCAATTCAATAAGAATGTCCCATACAGTGGAGTTGTGGCTGCCTTCGAAGATTTAATCAATCAACTCCTTCAGGAAAGTGATGTACAATTAGAGCGAATAAAATCGCTCTTTCTAAAGGCCTTGGGTGAAAATCTAGGGCTATTAGTGGAACTGATACCCTCTGCCCGAATAATTTTTGGGGATTTGCCTCCGGTTCAAATTTTACCCGGAAAGGAATCCGAGAATAGATTTCGATTGACCCTTCGTACTTTTCTCAATGTTTTTTCTGATCATATCCGACCACTTACTGCTTTTCTGGATGATATTCAGTGGGCGGATTCGGGCAGTCTCAATTTGCTCAAATGGCTTATTGAAAATGCAGCATCTAAACATATCTTATTCATAACCGCATACCGAAATGATCAAATAAGTCAAAATCCCGCTTTTGAGCAGTGGTTGAAGGTGATTGATTTGAAGAGTTTAGAAACTTCCTTTTCCATCGAACTCTTTCCCTTAGTCAAAAAGGAAGTGCAAGAGTTGATTGCTGATACACTGCTCCGAAATGAAAAGGATGTAAAAGGATTGTCAGACCTAATTTTTCAAAAAACTGCAGGAAATCCCTATTTCATCAGTGAAATCCTCCGCCAAATTAAGAATAAAGGATTCCTTTCCATAGAGCTAAGCTCTGGTAAAGCCCAGTGGACATGGAAAGAAGAAGAAATTGCCGCCTTGACAATTACAGAAAATGTCGTCGACTTAGTCCTCCAACGTACAAAATCATTGAGCAAAAACTGCATAGATTTGCTTAGTGTAGCTTCCTGCATCAATAAGACTTTCGAATTTAATACCATCAAGCTTGTCATGAATGACACCAATCAGGAGGTCCTTGGTCGGATACTTCAGGAAGCGATGGAGTCTGAATTGATATATCCTATTGACGACAATCATCGATACGTAGCATTACCGGGCATCAATATCAACGCCCGATTTAGCTTCGCCCATGACCGGGTCCAACAAGCATTCTATGCAATCTACCCCGAAGAAGAAAGTCGAAAAACCCATTTAATCTTAGCAAAACTCGGGATCGCTAACCTTAGCCAACCCGAACTCACTCTTGACCTTTTAAATATTGCCGCTCATTATGTGATCGCCCATCCAATCTTGGAAGGACCGGATGACAGCTATCAAGCCGCCCTTTACCTAACTAGAGCGGGTATAAAAACCAAGGAAAATAATGCGCCAGCTTCCGAGTTTCTGGACATTGCTATTTCATTACTACCGGATAAATCTTGGGAGAGCTATCCGGATCTCACCTTTCAGGCCTACATCACGCTAGCTGAGAGTGAATTTATTCAGGGGAAATACGACCGTTCAGAAAAGCTTTTCGAAATAATAGAAAAAGAAAGCAAAGTCCACCGCGAGCAAATCAAGGCGATAGGTTTGAAGATGGTTTTATTCATTTTCACCTTGCGATTTGATGATGCTATACATGAAGGAAAAAGGGCCCTTCAACTGAACAACTATACCTTGCAAGAGCCTTCTGAGGGAAATATTGGCGCCGGTTTGGGGGAAATACTTGGTATTTTGGGAGACCGAAAACCTGCTGAACTTATTCACCTCAATCCCATTACTGAAGACGCTGACCTAATCAACAATGACATATTAGCGATCATTCTTCCTTCCGCTTTTTTATCAGGCAATGGGAGCCTTTGGACTATTACCGTCCTTGAAATGACAAAAATCCTATTGACCAAAGGGCTTTCACTACCTGGGGCATTAGGCTTGAGTAGTTTTGGGATGATCATGGGCTCTATTTTAGGCGATAAAATAAAAGCTTTTGAGTTAGGCCAGGCAGCAATCGAAATCACCCAGAAACTGGATGATCAATCAGGAGATGGTCAATTAATTTTTGTCGCAGGTGCTTTCCTATCTCCATGGGTCAAAGAGTACAATTATGTAATCAATGAATTGAATGATTCTATCGCCAGTTGTCTAAAATATGGTGATTTGGCCTATATGGGCTATGGAATTCAGGTAAAATGTGGTATGACATTATACCATGCCCGCCCTCATGGGGAAATTCTGCAACTGATCGATCAGATGAAACCTCTTGTCAATTCCTCGCGGATGCTGGATACTGAAATAATCATAGCAGCAATTGAAGAGGTCATTTTGAATGAAGTCAACAGTCAGCCAAATGACGGATTACTTTTAGGCAAACCCATCCAAGAAAAAATCGGAGAATTTCTTGGGTTAAAAATGTATAACGTTTTGGGAATCATCATAAATCTCCAGAATATCAACCATGTAATTCATCGAAGGTATGAAGAGACTTTAGAGACATTTGGACTTTTTAGCCAATTGGAAGAGGCCTTTTTTGCCAATATCATGGTGCTCACCAAAAACACCTTTTATGTTGTTGCCAAGGCTCAAATCGGTTTGAAGCTAGTCGGTGAGGAAAGGGCAAGTTTGATCCAAGAACTGAGTACGATTCTAGAATCGGTAAAATCTCAAAATCAAGCGAATACCAAACTGTTTAGGAACAGCATCGCGCTCATTGAGGCAATGGTGACATGGTTAGCCCAAGGTGAGGAGGAAGGAATAAAATCACTGGAAAGCGCACTGGATATTGCTCAGGAGACTTCTAACATTAGAAACTCAGCGCTAATCAGCGAGTTTCTTTTCAGAATATATTTGGAACAAGGGAAAACAAGCATTGCAAGGAGTTATTTCGCAGATGCCATAACCCATTACAGCGCATTTCAGTCCAATAAAAAAGTCAATGATTTAAAATCAGAATACCCGCAACTGAGTAATCTCAATCAACCCATGGCTTCCATGAGTTCCAGAAACTCGATTATGCCTGGAGACCAAATTGATTACCTCAGCATTATAAAGAGTAATCAAGTGCTGAATGGCGAGATGGATATTGACGCATTGCTTCAAAATTTCTTAAACATCTGCAAGGAAAACGCCGGCGCCCAGCGTGGTAAATTTCTGAAAAAAATAGGTGAATCTTGGAAAACTACTGCTCAAAATGGTGAATGGAATAGTAAGGCAGTTGAGATGAATTTACCTTTTGCAATTATTAATTTCACAGAGCACACCCGAGAAATCACTGTATTGGATGATGCCAAAAACGATGAGAAATTCTCAAAAGATCCCTACATCGTTTCAAACAATCTAAAAAGTATCATCTCTGTTCCTATCCGGTTCAAGACTAAACTGAAAGGAATAATTTATCTGGAAAACAATCTAACCTTCGGGGCTTTTGGAAACAATGCTCAAGAGCTTCTCAATTTACTGAGTACTCAAATTGGCATCAGTATCGAAAACTCCGAACTCTATGCTTCTCTCGAGGAGCATAACAGAAATCTCGAACTTAAGGTAAAAGAACGAACCAGTGAGCTAAACAAGCTCTATTCAGAAAACGAAATGCTGCTTTTAAATATGCTTCCAAGCAGCATTGCGCAGCGATTAAAAGCCGGTGAAACTTACATTGCTGACAATTACGAAAATGTCAGTGTGATATTTTTAGACATCGTCAATTTCACTTCGATCTCAGAAAAGCTCAGTCCCAAAAGGCTGGTAGTCGAAATCCATGAATATTTCAAACT
>JBBQDY010000062.1:0-12624 GCA_038320155.1 Cytophagales bacterium | reverse complement strand
GTTTATGCCGATCTATTCAAATTTTCTGACTTCAGAAGGGCTGAAGCTGTCCTGGGAAGGCTACGATTGGTTTTGGCTATTTATTCTGGGAGGAATCTGTACCGTTTATGCCTTCTCGGTTTCAGTAGAATTAATGAAGCGACTCTCGGTGTTTACGATCAACTTGACCACCAACTTGGAGCCGGTTTATGGGATAGTCCTTGCGGTTTTGATTTTTGGAGAAAGTGAAAAAATGACCCCTCAATTCTATATAGGCACAGCGATTATCCTGGTTTCAGTGCTTACCTATCCGGTTTTGAATTACTGGAATAAAAGGCGAAAGCCCGTTAGGACTTTGGGTTGATTTTTTTATAAAGTAGTAATATCAGTCAAAGTTGCCAATGCTAGTTTTAATTGCTCAGGCGATACTTCCCCTATTTTTTCGATCAGCCGATCTTTTGAAATTGATCTGATATGAAATACCATCAGTTCAGACTCTACCTTCAGCCCATTTTTATTAGCCGGTTCCAATATTGGATTTCCTTGATAGTTTTTGATTTTGGAAGTAAGCGGAGCGGTGATCACCACTTGCAGGAATTTGTTCATTAGATTCCCGCTCAGGATCACCACTGGCCTTCTTCCTGCCTGCTCAGAACCTATCACAGGACTGAGGTCAGACATCCAGATGTCACCTTGTCTCATCTTCAATCTGCTTTAGGTAGTCACCCATTCCTTCTTCTGCGAGTGCTACCATATCAACATCATCGCCAGCACGACGATAAGATTTGACATATTCTGCTCGCTTGAGATGGTCAAGGTAGAGTGATAGTGCAGCTTCGATGAGCTTATTTTTTGGCATTTTCAGCTTTTTTGCATATTCTGAAAGCTTGTCGAGCAGGTCATCTGGGAGTGTACTAGTGAAAGTTGACATTGTATTTTATATTTATGAAACACAAATATAAATTATATTCCTTAAGGTAGTATACCCTCAAAATAAAAATAGGATTCGTCCAGTTTCACTGTTTGAGGCTTCTCTTCAAATAAACCAAAAACCGAAGATCCAGAACCTGACATGGCTGCATAATATGCCCCTGCCTCGTAAAGTTGAACTTTGATATCGGCGATTTCTGGATGATTCGGAAAAATACTCGCCTCAAAGTCATTGACCAGTTCGTCTCTCCAGCGACTCCGGTCTGCGAGCACTTCTTTAAGTTTAACTTTTGGAGGCGAAGGTGTGACTCCTGCATACGCTTCTTTAGTGCCGATGTGAATACCCGGATTTATCAATACCAGGTGAGTGCCTTTGAGATCAAAATCGATCGGTTCAAGGACCTCGCCTCTGCCAGTTGCGATTTTAGGAGTGTTTTCAATAAAGAAGGCACAGTCACTTCCTAGTTGTACAGCATATTCTTCCAGAAAGAAATCATCCAGAATCAAATCAAAAAGATTATTCATCAACGATAAGGCAAAAGCGCCATCCGCTGACCCTCCACCTAAGCCTGCTCCCATCGGAATGGCTTTGTGTAAATGAATTTGAACTGGAGGGAGACTGGGGAAATCTTTCCTTAGGAGTGTAAAAGCCTTTAAGATCAAATTATCGGTTGCATCTCCCGGGATGTCCAAGCCCGTAGATTGGAAAGTTGTTTTTTTGGAATCGATGATTATTTCCAGGGCATCATAGATCGGAATGGGAACCATGCAGGTTTCAATTTCGTGGTACCCGTCTTTGCGTCGGGAAGTAATGTGGAGACCAAGGTTGATTTTGGCGTTTGGGAAGCAAATCATCGATTAAGCAGTATCTGGGACAAAAATAAAGGTTTATTTAGCTTGTGCATTAGCGGGATGCTATTTTAAAAATTCTCAGTGAAATCAATTTTTCTTGCCAGAAACCATGATCAATCATACTTCTGTTAAAAAAAAGGAAATTTTTTTTCAGAAAATTTGAATAATCAAAAATCAATACAAAATTTCGAGAATTGATTTTTTGAACGAATCATTAACTGAATTTGGGGGGTGTTTTGCTAAAAAATCAGTTTAAAATTTGGAAAAAAATATTTTTACCTCCATCTTTTAGCATTCATTATGCTAAAATGTAAAATTAAATATTGTAAGTCTGCTGAAACAGGATTAAGTTTGTTCAGTAACTCGATTTCGAAATCTTTCAAACCTAGACAATTATATGTACCGAGTAGTCTTCTTGCTTAGCTTTATTATTCTCATTGGACTTTAATGTGAGGCACTAGACTATTTATCATAATCAAATAAAAAATCTGAAGTGCCTCATTAAACTGAGGCATTTTTTTTTACCCAAAACTATGAACCTGAAAAAGTACAGTTGGGAAATCAGCGATAATGACGAGCATCCGGCAGGAAAAGCAATGCTTTATGCCACCGGATTGAGTGATAAAAAGATGAAGCAGCCCTTTGTGGGGATCGCAAGTTGCGGCTATGAAAGTAATCCCTGCAATATGCACTTGAATGACTTCGCCGGTTTGGTCAAAAATTCCTCACAGGAATATGATCTGACCGGTTTAATTTTTAATACCATCGGGATCTCAGATGGCACTTCGATGGGTACGCTTGGGATGCGCTATTCATTGGTCTCCAGAGAAATTATTGCTGATTCGATAGAGTCTTTTATTTTAGGTCATTCCTTTGATGCCTGCGTAGCTCTGGCAGGATGTGATAAAAACATGCCCGGTGCCATCATTGGAATGTTGCGAATCAATCGACCTTCCATTATGGTCTATGGAGGTACTATTGCATCCGGGCTTTATAAAGGTGAAAAGCTCAATATCGTTTCAGCGTTTGAGGCGTTCGGAAAGAAGATCCAAGGCACCATCTCTACTGAAGATTATGACGGAGTAATCCGCAATTCTTGTCCTGGAGCTGGAGCATGTGGCGGAATGTACACCGCGAATACCATGTCTTCTGCGGTTGAAGCTATGGGAATGTCTTTGCCTTATTCTGCCTCTTTTCCAGCCAATTCCCCCGAGAAACTTAGAGAATGCAGAGAGGTCAGTAAATACGTCAAAATTCTTCTCGAAAAAGACCTCAAACCGAAAGATATCGTAACCCTAAAAAGTATCGAAAATGCTGTTCGTGTAGTTATTGCGCTAGGTGGAAGTACCAATGCGGTTCTTCATATTTTGGCAATTGCACGCACGGCAGGGATTGAGTTTACCCTTCAGGATTTTAAAGAGTTGAATGCAAAGACTCCATTGATTGGTGATTTCAAACCATCGGGCAAATATCTGATGGAAGACCTTCACGAGCAGGGAGGCTTGCCGGCTTTTATGAAATATTTTTTGGAAAAAGGATACCTCCATGGAGATTGTATGACTGTAACAGGAAAAACAATCGCTGAAAATCTGGAGGACGTTCAGCCGATTGTGCCCTCCAGTGTAAATGTGATTCACCCGGTTGAATTTCCGATCAAGGAAACTGGACATCTATGCATTCTTTCGGGTAATCTGGCACCTGAAGGTGCTGTGGCTAAGATTACTGGCAAAGAGGGAAGGTTGTTTACCGGACCAGCTCAAGTTTTTGACTCCGAACTGGAGGCCAACAATGCCATTCGGGATCACAAAGTAAAGGCAGGAGATGTAGTCGTGATCAGGAATGTGGGACCAAAGGGAGCGCCCGGAATGCCGGAAATGCTCAAGCCCACTTCTATGATTATTGGTGCAGGACTTGGCGCTGATGTCGCATTGATCACAGATGGGCGTTTTTCGGGTGGTACGCATGGCTTTGTGGTAGGGCACGTGACTCCTGAAGCTTGGTGCGGAGGTCCGATCGGATTGATTCAAAACGGAGACATCATTACTATCGACACCAATAATCAAACCCTCAACGTGGAGGTAAAAGAGGAGGAGTTTGAGGATCGAAAGAAATTTTGGTCTCCCAAGGTGATAGAAGGACTTCAGGGAACCCTGAAAAAATACAATAAACTGGTAGCTACAGCTTCAGAGGGATGTGTGACAGATAAATTTTAATTTATGAAAGAATCCAAAATCAGAGGAGCAGATATTGTAGTGCGGTCATTATTGGCAGAGCAGGCGAATATAATATTTGGTTATCCAGGTGGCGCTATCATGCCTGTCTATGATGCCTTATATGATTATCATGATCAAATCAGACATGTACTTACAAGACATGAGCAAGGCGCAATTCATGCAGCTCAGGGATATGCAAGAGTCTCTGGAAAAGTAGGCGTCTGTATAGCTACTTCAGGTCCTGGAGCTACAAACCTGATTACAGGCTTGGCTGATGCGCAAATTGACAGCACTCCTTTGGTTTGCATTACAGGTCAAGTGGCGGCACACCTTTTAGGAACGGATGCATTCCAAGAAACAGACGTGTTGGGTATTTCTATGCCTGCCACCAAATGGAATATTCAGGTGAGAACGGTCGAAGAAATTGCCCCTGCAATCGCAAAAGGATTTTACATCGCAAAGTCAGGAAGACCTGGGCCAATTTTGATTGACATCACAAAAAATGCCCAAGTGGATTTCGGTGAATTTAATTACCAGCGTTGTACTGGCTTTAGGTCCTATAAAACTCAGATTCCTGTGGAGAAAAGTGCGATTCAGGAAGCTGCTTTCCTGATCAATATGGCGAAAAAGCCCTATCTACTTTTTGGCCAGGGTGTAGTTCTTGGCTCAGCAGAGAAGGAGCTAAAAGCATTTTTGGAAAAAAGCGGTATTCCGGCTGCCTCAACCTTATTAGGGTCTGGAGCATTGCCTCAAGATCATCCAAACTATGTCGGTAAACTGGGAATGCACGGTAATTATGCACCAAATATCCTTACCAATCATTGTGATGTACTGATTGCCGTCGGGATGCGATTTGATGATCGTGTGACAGGCGATCTAAAGCGATATGCCAAGCAGGCAAAAGTTATTCACCTTGAACTCGATCCTTCAGAAATCAATAAAATCGTAAAATGTGAAGTGGCAGTCGTAGGCAATTCTAAAGAAAGTTTGGCCCTTTTGACAGAAGCCATTAATCCAACAGCTTATCCGGAATGGATGGCTAAATTCCGAGAATTGGAGGATCAAGAAAATGCCGCAGTAATCAATAATGATCTAAAGCCAACGAAAATAGGCTTGACGATGGGAGAGGTGATCCATCAGATTAACCAATATAAAGCAGATGATGCCATTTTGGTGACCGATGTGGGACAGCATCAAATGATTGCCTGGAGATATTTCAATTATAAAAAGACTCGAACTCAAGTTACTTCGGGTGGATTGGGAACGATGGGTTTTGCTTTGCCGGCAGCTTTGGGAGCTCAGCTTCACGATTTTTCGAGACAGGTGATTTGTGTGGTAGGAGATGGAGGAATTCAAATGACGATCCAAGAGCTTGGTACCATTATGCAGACTAAGGCTCCCGTAAAAATCGTCTTGTTGAATAATAATTTTCTCGGGATGGTAAGGCAATGGCAGCAGATGTTCTTCGACAAGCGCTATTCATTTACCGAATTGGACAATCCTGATTTTGTAAAAATAGCAGAAGCATACAGCATAAAAGCGCAAAAAGTGACGGAAAGAACTGACTTAAGAGAAGCTATCGAAGATATGTTTATCCATGACGGTCCTTTCTTTTTGGAAGTAGTGGTGGAGAAAGAAGATAATGTATTCCCAATGATCGCTACCGGATGCTCGGTAGAAGAAGTAAGACTTTGCTAAAACCTGACTATGAAGCGCTATACCATTTTTGTTATCACAGAAAATTTCATCGGGATTCTCAATCGAATCACTATCATATTTACCCGACGGGGTATTAATATCGATGCCTTGACCGCATCAGAAAGCAGATTGGCAGGAATCCATCGCATCACGATCGAAGTATCGGCCCCTGAAGACACCGTGATTCAACTGGTCCATCAGATTGAGAAAATCATCGATGTCATCAAGGCATTTTACCATGAGGATGAGAGTGTGGTGTATCAAGAAATTGCCCTCTATAAAATTCCAGTTTCAAGACTTGACGGAGGATTGGAGAAAATCATCAGGCAGCATAATGCGAAAATAATAGCTGCAGAACCTGAATTTGTGGTGCTCGAGCTAACTGGTCACAAAGATCAGACTCAGGAACTTCTTGAAATTCTAAAAGAGTATGATCTCCTGGAATTTGCCAGATCAGGCCGTGTGGCTGTAGCCAAGCGGATGCTGACCATTGATGACTTTGTCAAGTAAAAAAAAACCAATAATTAAAAAATCAAGGAACAATAGAACCTATTAAATCAATTAAAAATGAAATTAAAATTCGGCTCAGTAGAAGAAAACGTAGTAACCAGAGATGAATTTCCTTTGGAAAAAGCTAGAGAAGTTCTCAAGGATGAAGTGATCGCAGTTTTGGGTTATGGAGTTCAAGGACCAGGACAGGCCCTTAATCTAAAAGATAACGGATTCAATGTCATCGTAGGACAGCGGAAGGGTTCCAAGACGTGGAACAAAGCTGTGTCAGATGGATGGGTACCTGGCGAAACACTTTTTGAATTGGAAGAAGCCTGTGAAAAAGGCACAATCCTTCAGTTCTTACTTTCTGATGCAGGCCAGATTGCCCTTTGGCCGATGGTGAAGAAGCACCTGACTCCTGGCAAAGCACTTTATTTTTCCCATGGATTTGGGATTACTTACAAAGAGAAAACAGGAATTATTCCGCCGGCAGACGTGGATGTGATTTTGGTGGCACCAAAAGGATCTGGAACATCGCTTCGTAGAATGTTTGTCGAAGGACGAGGATTGAATTCTTCGTATGCCATTTTCCAAGATGGAACTGGAAAAGCAAAGGATCGCGTGGTCGCTTTGGGAATTGGAGTAGGTTCAGGTTACTTATTTGAAACTGATTTCTACCGTGAGGTAACTTCTGATTTGACAGGAGAGCGAGGAACTTTAATGGGAGCGATTCAGGGAATTTTTGCAGCGCAATATGATGTGCTTCGCGCAAATGGCCACACGCCATCGGAAGCTTTCAACGAAACAGTGGAAGAATTAACGCA
This sequence comes from Cytophagales bacterium, assembly GCA_038320155.1. Classification (GTDB taxonomy): domain Bacteria; phylum Bacteroidota; class Bacteroidia; order Cytophagales; family Cyclobacteriaceae; genus Algoriphagus. The sequence continues at coordinate 5,636 of JBBQDY010000062.1, read as the reverse complement.
GTCATTGATGCCATTGGTAGCAGAAAACGGAATGGATTGGATGTACGCCAATTGCTCGACTACTGCACAGCGTGGAGCGTTGGATTGGTGGAAGCCTTTTCGTGATGCCACTAAGCCGGTATTCGAAGAACTTTATGCATCTGTGAAATCTGGAAAGGAAGCTCAAAAATCGATTGATTCGAACTCTAAGGCCGACTACAGAGAGAAACTTGAAGCGGAATTAAAGGAATTGAGAGAGTCAGAAATGTGGCAAGCCGGAGCGACCGTACGCCAGTTGAGACCAGAGAATAATTAAACCTAAACCCAATAAAGATGAGTGAGAAGCTTTGGATATTTGATACTACCCTCCGAGATGGGGAGCAAGTGCCCGGGTGTCAGTTGAACACCCAAGAGAAGATTATTGTGGCGAAAGCCTTGGAAGAATTAGGAGTAGATATCATTGAGGCTGGATTTCCAATTTCCAGCCCAGGAGACTTCAATTCAGTGCTGGAAATTTCAAAGGCTGTTTCAAATCCGATAATCTGCGCCCTCTCAAGAGCTGTTGAAAAAGATATCGAAGTTGCCGCTCAATCTTTGAAGTTTGCGAAAAAAGCCCGAATCCATACCGGAATTGGCGTTTCGCCTTATCATATTAAATTCAAGCTTCGCTCTACTCCGAAGGACATCATTGCCCGTGGTGTGGCAGCAGTGAAGTTTGCTAAAAGGTTTGTCGAGGACGTAGAGTTCTATGCTGAAGACGCCGGTCGGGCTGAGGAAGATTTCCTGAATAAGATTATTGAGGAAGTGATCAAAGCAGGAGCCACAGTGGTTAATATTCCAGACACGACGGGATATTGTCTTCCTGAACAGTATGGTGCCATTATAGCAAGTCTGCGAAATAATGTCCCAAATATTGACAAAGCAATCATTGCTACACATTGTCACAATGACCTGGGTATGGCTACTGCCAATACAGTATCAGGTGTCCAACATGGTGCACGTCAAGTGGAAGTGACGATCAATGGGATCGGCGAGCGAGCCGGAAATACATCCATGGAGGAAGTCGTGATGGCTATCAAATGCCATAAATCAATTGACGTTCATACAGAAATTGTGACTCCGAGAATTTACAATACTAGTAGATTGGTTTCCAAACTGATGAACATGCCCGTCCAGCCAAATAAGGCAATTGTGGGAAGAAATGCATTTGCACATTCTTCAGGAATTCATCAGGATGGTGTATTGAAGCATCGCGAAAATTACGAGATCATCGACCCGAAAGATGTCGGAGTCGCCGAATCAACTATTGTACTGACCGCACGATCCGGAAGAGCTGCTTTAAAACACCACTTGGATGCCTTGGGAGCGGAATTAGAAGGTGAAGAATTGCGTGAAGTGTACGAAGCCTTCTTGATTTTGGCTGATAGCAAGCGCGACATTGGAAGAAAAGACTTGATGGGGCTGGTAGGTAAATATGTGACTGATTCGAATTTTATCGAATTAGAAAATGTAGCCTATTCTTCTAATGGAACAATTGAAAGCACGGTCACCTTAAAAATTGGAGATGAATCAATGACAGCATCTGCTCATGGAAAAGGCCCGGTGGATGCTGTATTGAAAGCCATTGAAAAACTGGCGAACCCGAAAGTTGAACTTGAAGAATTTCTGATTCAGGCGATTACTCACGGAAGTGATGATGTGGCCAAAGTTCATATGAAATTGATCAAAGGAGACAAACCTTATTTTGGCTTTGCTTCCCATACCGATATTGTCTTGGCCTCTGCTCAGGCATTTGTCGATGCACTTAATAAAATCCCAGTCAAAGACTACGCGACTGCCTAATTATGGAAAAAACAACTCTATTTGATAAAATTTGGGATGCGCATGTGGTGAAATCCGTGCCAGCAGGACCAGATGTGTTTTTCATCGATAAGCACTTTATCCATGAAGTAACCTCCCCGGTAGCATTTCTAAATCTGGAAACTCGAGGAATCGGAGTGAAGTACCCGGAGCGGACGATTGCTACGCCCGACCATAATGTACCAACTATCCACCAAGATCAGACGATCAAAGATCAACTCTCTAGGATGCAGGTTCAGCGACTTCGGGACAATTGCTCGCGGTATGGAATCGAACTCCATGACTTGGGTTCTGCCCACCATGGGATCGTCCATGTAATCGGACCCGAGTTGGGAATCACTCAGCCAGGAATGACCATCGTCTGCGGGGATAGCCACACTTCTACACATGGAGCTTTTGGTGCAATCGCTTTTGGAATCGGTACTTCTGAGGTCGAAATGGTTTTGGCCACGCAGTGTATCATGCAGTCTAAGGCTAAAAAAATGAGGATTACTGTAGACGGGATTCTTGGAAAAGGAGTGACTTCAAAGGACATCATTTTGTATATCATTGCAGAAATCACTGCTGCCGGAGCAACAGGCTATTTTGTGGAATATGCCGGTTCAGCGATCCAAAGCTTATCCATGGAAGCTCGGATGACAATTTGCAATATGTCCATCGAAATGGGAGCTCGTGGAGGATTAATTGCTCCAGACGAGACTACTTTCAACTATCTCGAAGGAAAAAGATATTCGCCCAAAGGAGAAGAATGGGATCAAACAGTGGCTCATTGGAAAACTCTGAAGACTGACGAAGGTGCGGTTTTCGATATAGAGTATCAGTTTGATGCTGCCGATATCGAGCCGATGATTACCTATGGCACCAATCCAGGAATGGGGATCAAAGTCAAAGGGACTATTCCGACAACAGAAGGAATGGAAGGAAGTAATAAGACTTCTTACTTGAAATCCTTGGCTTACATGGGTTTTGAAGCTGGTGAACCAATCAAAGGAAAACTGGTCGATTACGTTTTTGTGGGTTCCTGCACCAACGGCCGAATCGAGGATATTCGATCAGTAGCTGAGTTTGTAAAAGGACATAAAAAAGCAGATAACATCACAGCTTGGATCGTACCGGGTTCTCGTGAAGTGGAGAAAATGGCGCATGAAGAAGGCTTGGTTAAAATCCTGGAAGAAGCTGGATTTGAACTGCGACAGCCGGGTTGTTCAGCTTGCCTAGCCATGAATGATGATAAAATTCCTTCGGGTAAATATGCAGTTTCCACTTCCAACAGAAACTTTGAAGGCCGTCAGGGTCCGGGAGCACGCACGATGCTCGCATCGCCTTTGACTGTAGCAGCCGTCGCCGTTACCGGCAGAATCTGCGATCCTCGCGATGTTTTTGAGAATTAGTGATGGATATGGTAATTATGGGCTTTCCCTTTAGTTGTAAGCTTGTGAATTTTCCAGTTTTTCCAATTTTCCAATCTTTCAATTAATTAAAAATGGCTTACGATAAATTCACTGTGATTAAAAGCACTGCAGTTCCATTACCCAATGAAAATGTAGATACCGATCAAATCATTCCCGCAAGATTCCTTAAGGCAACCGAGAGGGTAGGCTTCGGGGATAATCTTTTTAGAGACTGGCGCTACGATGTAGAAGGCAATCCCAAGAAGGATTTCGTCCTTAATGATTCTACCTATACGGGAAAGATTTTGATAGCTGGACGGAACTTCGGTTCGGGATCCAGCCGAGAACACGCCGTTTGGGCATTGTACGATTATGGATTCCGAGCGGTGGTATCGAGCTTTTTCGCTGATATTTTCAAAAATAATTGCCTGAATATCGGTGTACTTCCAGTTACAATTTCTGCAGCTTTTGCAGACAAATTATTTGAGGCAATCGCTTCAAACCCTGAAACTGAAATCGAAATTGACCTTCCAGCTCAAAAAATTACGCTCCTTTCCACCGGAGAATCTGAGTCTTTTGATATCAACGAGTATAAGAAGGAAAACATGAAGCATGGCTTCGATGACATCGATTACTTGTTGAATATGTCCAATGAGATCGATGCGTTCGTGGCAAATAAGTGACAAAGAGAAGTCAGAGATATGACTTCGTGATAATATATAACTAATGGAGCCAAACAGACGAATTGAAATCATGGACACCACACTGAGGGATGGTGAGCAGACCTCTGGGGTTTCGTTTCTCCCTTCGGAAAAACTCCAAATCGCGAAACTTTTGCTCGAAGAGCTGAAAGTAGATCGTATTGAAGTTGCCTCTGCGCGCGTTTCTGATGGGGAACTTGCCGGGGTCCAGAAAATCACAAAATGGGCAGCTGAAAAAGGCTACTTGGATCGCGTGGAGGTTCTTGGTTTTGTAGACACTCCAGCATCGGTGGATTGGTTAGTGACTGCGGGTGCAAAGGTGATGAATTTGCTTACCAAAGGCTCCTTGAACCATCTTACTCACCAGCTCAAAAAAACGCAAGCGCAACATTTTGAAGAGATCGCAAACTGTATTGATTATGCTAATTCTAAAGGAATCGGTGTAAATGTGTATTTGGAAGACTGGTCAAATGGCATGAGGAACTCTCTGGCCTATACAATGGAGTTAATTGATTTCTTGACGACTTTATCGGTTAAGAGAATCATGCTTCCTGATACCTTGGGATTGCTTTCTCCGGAGGAGACCAAAAGCTATTTCATTGAGATTTCATCAAAGTATCCTAAAGTGCATTTCGATTTTCATGCACATAATGACTACGACCTTTCTGTTGCCAATGTGATGGGAGCAATTCTTCACGGAGCTTCTGGCATTCATACGACAATTAATGGACTTGGCGAAAGAGCTGGTAACGCTCCTTTGGAATCTGTGATTGCAGTCATCAAAGACTTTACCGATTTTGAAATCAATGCTCAGGAACAGAAAGTTTACCGAGTTTCCAAACTGGTCGAGCAATTTTCTGGTCAACATATTCCCGCTAATAAGCCAGTGGTCGGCGAAAATGTCTTTACCCAAACCGCCGGGATCCATGCAGATGGAGACAATAAAAAGAATCTTTATTTCAACGATTTGATGCCTGAGCGATTTGGGCGCAAGCGAAAATACGCTTTGGGGAAAACCTCCGGTAAAGCCAATATCCTCAAAAATCTCGAGGAGCTTGGTATTTCTTTGGAAAAGGAAGAACTCACCAAAGTGACGCAGCGAATCATCGAATTGGGTGACAAAAAAGAGCGAGTCACTACTGAGGATTTGCCTTACATTATTTCCGACGTGCTTCAGAACAACTCCATTACCAAAGAAATCAATATCGAAGGATATCACATGACTCATTCCAAAGGCCTGAAGCCGTCCGTTCAACTTCGATTGAATATTCATGGCAAGTCTTATAATGCATCCGCAACCGGTGATGGACAGTATGATTCCTTTATGAAGGCTGTAAAAAAAATCTATAAATCCCGAAAGAAAGAACTACCAAAGTTGATCGATTATCACGTGTCTATTCCTCCCGGGGGAAAGACAGACGCCTTTGTGGAGACGGTGATTACATGGGATTTTGGAAAAATATTCAAAACGAAAGGGCTTGATCCCGATCAAACTGTGGCAGCGATGATGGCCACAGAAAAAATGCTCAACATCCTCGAAACCTTAAATCAAACGACCCACTCAGAAGAACCCAAACTTTATGGAAATGAATATCGCGCTATTGCCAGGTGATGGCATCGGCCCAGAAGTCATCGATCAAGCAGTAAAAGTTGTTAAAGCAATAGGCCAGAAATTCGGTCATAAAATTACTTTCAAAGAAGCAAT
>JBBQDY010000061.1:0-12685 GCA_038320155.1 Cytophagales bacterium | reverse complement strand
CGCTGTTTGGAAAGAATCTCTTCGTCCTCCGGAACTTCTGTCCAGCAAAGCGGATCTGGTACAAAGCTCACGCGATAAGGTAACTTTTTCTCCTCCATGTAGCGCCTCATTCGCACCACCAATTCCATATCTTCGCCGACTGTTTTGGGAAAATATCCGCCTACAGCAACCACAAGTTCTCTTCTGAAAAAACCAAAGGCACCTGATATAAGCATTAGCCCATTGATTCGGGTCCAAGCCATCCTTCCCATCAAAAAAGCCCGGAAGTATTCGATTACTTGAAATCTACCAAATAATGATGTAGGAATTCGATAGGTGGTCACAGTTCCATCTGTTATGTCGCAGTTGTTTGCAATCCCAATGACCCCTCCTACCGCTATTACTTTCCTGTTGGTCTCCTCCATAAATGGCCTTACCATTTTCGAAATGGCATCTTGAGAAAGAATACAGTCTACATCGATGCAAGCCAGTATTTCTAGCGAAGAAATATTAATCCCTGCATTTAAAGCATCTGCTTTCCCGCCGTTTTCCTTATCGACTACAATAAGTTTGGCGTAGGACCTATTTTTTGATTTATAGATTCCTCTTACTGGTTTGGTAGAGATTTCTGGGCGAAATGCAAATTGAGTTTTTTCCAGATTGAATGCTTCGACGAGTTTAGCTAGCGTATCATCTTTAGAACCGTCATTGATGATGATTACTTCCGTCTTGCCGTAGTGGAGCGACAGTAAGCTTTTCGCATTTTGAACAATCGAGGCCCCCTCATTATAAGCAGGTGCAAGAATAGATACCCCAGGTGCTATCGGCGAGGTGATGATATCGTCATAGTCGATAAATCTATTTTTTCTCCGATGATCTCGCATTTCAAGCGCACTCAGGACCATTATAACGAGATAAGTGACAATCACAGAAAAACTCAGTACCAAAAAAAGTACGCCCAGGATTTCAAGAATTAAGTAGAATAGAAAGCTATACATAACTTAATAGTGGGTCAGTTAGATGATTATAGATTTCTTTTGCTTCAGGATCTTGGCTAGTTGCTACAAGAGCTTCAAATGAATTATTATCAATGTTTTTTAGTCCTTCCAGAAGCGCCATTTTCATTTTAAAATCAGGATTTGCGTTGAGTAAGTCAATGATAATTGATTCTGAACTTTTATCACCTAGACTTCCTGCTACTTTTATAGCTTGAATCGCAAGTTTTTGATCAGGAGATTTCATCGAAGAATTAATAAGGCTAGTATACCCTATTACTCCTATCGCATCAATAGTTTTTAGGATTTCAATTTTTTCCTCTTCAGAAGCTCTCTCGGCAATGCTGCCTAGATTTTCCACTAAATCGACTCTACCCACCATTCTGACTAGCTTATATCCAAATAGCCTTACCGTTAGATTTTTAGAATCCAATAGTCCAACCATCAAAAGTTCTCGAGTTGGGTAGAGGTATTTGATGATCCTTAGATAATTCATTTGTTGCCAATTCGAAAGTGGATATCTTAGGTTTTTGAGAAATGTGAGGTCTACTTCTCTTGAAAGATTAAGATAAGTAGCAGTTGCAGTGCTTCTAACATGGAAATTCGTGGAGTATAGTTGTTTCCTAACCAGAGGCAAATATTCCTCTAGATCCATTTCATTTATTTGCACAAGTCCAGTTACAATGGAATCCCATTTTTTTCTTTTTACTTTAGCTTCCGAGATTTTATCTAGCTCTAATCGCCTATACAGTGATTTTAATTTGTCTTTGAAATCACCCTTCATCTTCTTGTTGAGTGAAATGATGTTTTCAATCAATACTTCATTATATAGTTTTTTACCTCGAAGTTGACTTGGGAAATAGCTTTCAAGTTCTTCATCCGACATCGATTTCACCTCTGCTAGAGTCTTCTCGAATAAGATTTGAGATAAGGGAGTTGTAGTCGATTTAGCAAAATCAATTCTGAGTAATTCTCTTCTGTTGCGCGTGGATTTGAAAATAATCATAAAAAAAATCATGCTTCCAGCTGTCAGAATAAAAACTGAAATAATCAGGACGATCATGAACATTTTGAAATCTGAGAAATAGCCAAATCCAACATCAAAACCAGGTTCGAATGGGGAATCTTGTGCTAAAACCACTAAATCTTCCGAGCTACTTTTCCTTACCTCCAGTGGAAAAATATCATTGCTTCTCAATAAAGCTGAAACAAAGGCTGAAGCGGCATCAAAATCCGCTGGTTCATCATAAATCAAGTATTCGAACGAAGTTCTTGCTACACTTGAAGAATCTAATTTGGATTCAAATCGATTGATCTGAGGCATAGAATCAAGGGAGGTTCCAAACCAAACTCCAGTTTCACTTTTTCCCCAAAGAAGTGTATCTACTTCCAAAAATTTGAAATCAGCAGGAAGTGTAAATCGAAACTTAAGTCCGGGAACTTGCTTCTGATTGGTAAGAAAATCAAAAAAGCTCACTGAGTCGGAGAAGTAGGTTTTCTCTTGAGCAAAAGATAACTGTGAACCTACCAATAGGACGAACAGTAATCCAAGCAGTTTTTGCTTAGCAGAGTCCATTTTCTTATTGTAGGATTCTTTTCACCCGAATAGCGAGCTCGTTCGGGTTAAATGGTTTGGGGATAAAATCAGAAACACCAAGGTTGAAAGCTTCTAGAACAATAGCCTCCTCCTCGCCCAGAGAACTCAAAACTATAATAGGTGTATTCGGTCTTTCTTTGCGGGCATGATGAATTATCTCAATTCCATTTTTAAATGGGATCATGACATCAGTTATAATCAAGTCAAGATGTTGGGTGTTAATCGCATGAATTCCTTCATTGCCATCCTTTACCAAAATAGTCTCATACCCGTCTTTTTTTAACCGAAATTCGACCAAACTTGAGATAAGCAAATCATCTTCAATGAGTAGTATTTTCTTCATAGGCTAATCAAACGTACCAATAAAGATAGTATCTCCTGCACAAATCAAATACTATTTTACCAGCCAAATAAATTTGAAAAATCAGTCTTGGCTTTCCAATTAACCAAAGTGTTTTTTATATACTCAAAGATGCCATTGATCAAAAAATACGGATGAAAAAATAAATCCTAATGGATTCCGAATTCTCATGTATTAGCTTGCTTTCCTGGAAAAAACCAATCAACTCAATAAAATAATTCGATTGAAGAAATTTGATTCACCTCTATTTCACCCGTATTATTTTAAAAATCTTTATTAACCTCATCATTATTTTATGAAAAGAACACTATTCAAAGCAAGTGTGATTTGCATGCTGCTTGGAGGCTTGATGATTTCTTCGGTAGGCTTTGCCCAAAGCGATCCCACCGGCAAGAAAAGAATCACCAGCTCCTATGCAATTACCAATGCTACAGTTTTTACAGGACCTGGAAAGGCAGGTGTAAAATCAAACATTCTTATTCAGGATGGAATCATCGCAGGAATTGGAAGTAATCTCAACATTCCTAAAGATGCAAAGCTCATTGCCGGAGATTCTTTATTTATTTATCCAGGCTTCATTGACGGAGCAAGTACTGCAGGAATCACCAAACCCAAAGATCCCGAAAGACCTGAGAACTTTGTGTCTTCCAATCCACCGGATGAAATCGCTGGTATTACTCCATGGAGATCAGCAACTGACCAATTTGCGATGGACAGCAAAGTAGAAGAGCTACGAAAAAGTGGTTTCACTGTGCTGCAAATCGTCCCCGAAGGAGGAATGATAGCTGGAAAGGCTGCAATCGTAGTTTTGGGAGATTCGAAATCACCCAATTTGTTGAAAGCGAATACCGCTTTAGCAACAAGCTTCAAAGGAAGTCGAGGAATGTATCCTGGAACTGCAGCAGGCGTAATGGCGAAGTTTCGAGATGTCTATAAAAATGCGGAATTGACTAAGGTAAATGCGGAAAAATTTACAGCATCATCTTCAGTTAAAAGGCCTGGAATCAATGATACCTACGTGGGGATGAAAGATGTGATTTCCAAATCCACTCCTGTCATGTTTTCAGCATCTTCCGAATTAGAAATAAGAAGAGCCCTAAAGCTTCAAAAAGAGTTGGGTTTCAATTTGATATTGACCGACCTAGAGAACTATGAAGGAGTCATCCCCGAAATGAAAGCTTCAGGTGCAAAAGTTTTGGTCAAAGCTGAGGTGCCAGACGATAAAGCAATCAAAGCTCAAAAGGACGATGCTTCGGAAGACGTAAAAGCACAGTATGCGCGTGTAAAGGAAGCCTATGATAAATCGATCGCACAAGCAGGCAAACTGGAGGACTCAGGTATCCCTTTCGCATTTACTACTGCTGGTGTGAAAACTGGAGATATTGGAAAAGCATTGAAAACAATGATTGATAATGGACTTTCTGAAACTGCAGCTTTGGCCGCACTAACCACCAATCCCGCGGCGATGATGGGAATGAGTCGAGAAATAGGAACTATCGAGAAAGGTAAAATGGCTAATTTGGTTCTGACTACTGATTCACTTTTCAAAGAAGATTCTCAGATCAAGCATGTCATTGCTGATGGTTACGTTTTTGACTATGAGACAAAAGCAAAGAAAAAAGCAACTGAAGACGGAAATGCAACTGATGCAGTGAAAATCGCAGGAAATTGGGACTACACAACTGAAAGCCCTGCCGGTAGTGGTGGCGGTGTGTTGGCAATCAAAAAAGATGGTAACGAATACTCTGGAACAATTTCCTATGATGATCCAGGAGGATCAGGTAAACTAACTGCTCCCATTAGAGATATAAAATTGGACGGTAATTCGCTATCCTTCGCATTTGATGTAAATGCACAAGGCATGGCGATCGTAGTAGAAATCTCCGGAACGATAGATGGCACCTCCATGGACGGAACCATGTCCATTGGACAGTTTGGCTCTTTTCCTTTCGAAGCGACGCTCACCCCAACTTTAACTGCAAAATTGTAAAGACATGAAAAAGATAAATTATTTTCTGGCTGCACTGTTGAGTCTGAGTTTTTCATTCGCATCAGCTCAAACCCAAAAAGGCAGTGTGCTGATTAAAAATGCAACAGTACTCACCGTTACCAAAGGAACACTTCAGAATACAGATGTCTTGGTTCAGGACGGAATCATCAAAAAGGTGGGTACCAACCTTTCAGCTCCTTCTGGAGTGAAGACAGTAGATGCTACAGGCAAATATTTAATGCCTGGGATCATTGATGCACACTCGCACGTCGGACTTGATGTGGTAAATGAGGCTACCTCCCCGATCACGTCGGAAGTTCAGATGAAGGATGTGGTCAATCCGACCGAAGTCGGAATCTATCGAGCTTTAGCTGGTGGGGTTACTATTTCCCACGCGATGCACGGATCTGCAAATGTTATTGGAGGTCAGAATGCAACATTAAAGCACCGATGGGGCACAAAAAATCCTGACGATATTATCATGATGGATGCTCCACGCACCATCAAATTTGCTTTGGGTGAAAATCCAACTCGTGTCCATGGACGTGGGAATGGCATACAGCCAAGTAGCAGAATGGGTGTGGAAGCAGTGATCCGAAACGGATTCAATGAAGCTATCCAATACAAAAAGGCTTGGGTAGATTACAATTCTGCTTCTGGTCAAAAAGGGAATACTGCTACTGCACCAAAATACAATGAGCGCCTTCAAACGCTTGCTGATATTTTGGATGGGAAAATCATCATTCACTGTCACTCCTACCGTGCGGATGAAATCTATATGCTGATCAACGTCGCGCGGGATTTCAATATCACCAAACTCGTATTCCAGCATACCAATGAAGGTTTCAAAGTAGCTCCCGAAATTGCAAAATATACCATGGGTGCTTCAGTCTTCGCAGATTGGTGGGCTTACAAGTTTGAAGTGTATTATTCTACCGCTTTCAATGCAGCAATCTTGAATGCAAATGGCGCGATCACTTCCATCAATTCCGATTCTGCAGAGTTGATTCGTCACCTGTACCATGAAGCTGCCAAAACTCAGCGCTATGGAGGAATGACTGACGATGAGGCTTTAGCAATGATTACGATCAATCCAGCCTTTCATCTTGGAATCTCCGATTTGGTAGGCTCTATTGAAGAAGGAAAGCAGGCAGATTTAGTGATTTTCGATACGCATCCTCTTTCCACCTATACGGTCCCTCAAATGACTTTTGTTGATGGTGTGAAATATTTCGACATCAAAGAAGATAAGAACGATCAGCGTTTGACTGTGAGTCCTACAGAGATGGTTGAGGATGTGTACCTCTTCCAAGAAACAGAGCGCTGCATGCAGGATACGGAACATCTATTTGAGATGACCAGCACTTTATTTAATCAAAATTAATCACCCCGAAAATCGAAGACATGAAAAGACTAACAAAATCCTTTTTCGCCTTCTTGATCGCGCTATTGCCGATGATGGCTGTGGCACAGATCGACGGGGAGTTTATCAAACCCCGAACAGGCAAATTCTTATTGAAAAATGCAACCGTGGTGACCATCACCAAAGGTGTACTTACAAATACCTCAGTACTTGTTGCTGATGGAAAGATTCAAGAAATTGGAGCTTCCATTGCTGCCGATGGCGCAGAAGAAATCGACTGTACCGGATTATTCATTTATCCAGGAATGATCGATAGCGGTACAAGACTTGGACTTGCTGAGGTAAGTTCAGTAGCTGAAACTGTCGACTATTCTGAGGTTGGAAACTTCACTCCGAATATGCAAGCCTTGACAGCGGTCAACCCTAATTCGGAGGCAATTCCCGTGACTCGAGTTTCTGGAGTGACCACTGTTTTGACAGTACCTAGCGGAGGATTGTTTCCGGGGACAGCAGCTTTGATCAATTTAAATGGCTATACGCCAGACCAAATGTTTGCAGGCTTCAAAGCGGTAGTAATGAACTTCCCAAGCTCAGGCAGAAGAGGAAGATTTGACCGAAGATCAGATGAGGACATCAAGAAGGCGAATGAAACGGCACTTAAAGAAGCCAACGACATCTGGGAAAATGCAAAAGTCTACAACAGCATGAAAAAGGCTGGAGCAGCATTGGAGTATTATCCTGAAATGGACCAATTGGCTAAAGTTATTAGTGGCGAACTTCCGCTATTGATCGAAGTGGATGCCGCCTCTGATATCAAAAGTGCTTTGAAATGGATTGAAGGAAAAAAAATAAAAGTAATTCTCAGTGGAGTTGCTGAAGGCTGGAGAGTAGCTGAAGATATTGCTAAAGCTAAGATCCCCGTGATCACTGGGCCTGTCCAAGCACTTCCTACTCGGGAATCTGATCGTTATGATACGCCTTATGCCAATGCAGGTAAAATGGCAAAAGCTGGAGTAAAAGTTGCAATTCGTACTTCAGAGACCGAAAATGTCCGAAATCTACCTTTTCACGCAGCTTATGCAGCGTCTTATGGCTTAGGAAAAGAAGAAGCTTGGAAAGCCGTAACGATCAATCCTGCTGAGATCTTCGGTGTGTCCGATCAGTATGGTTCAGTAGAAAAGGGAAAAGTTGCCAACCTGATTGTGGCCACTGGTGATCCTTTTGAGACTCGTGCACAGATCATGCACGTGTTTATCGATGGCTACCGAATTCCACTTTCGAACAGACATATCCGTCTTTATCAGGAATTCTTAGAACGCACTCCTGGATTGGAGTCTAAGTAATTTTTCCAAAGAATATAAACCACAAGAATTGCTTTCTTTTGAGAGTCTTTCTTGTGGTTTTCTTATTTTACCAGCATTATGAAAAAATTAAACCTATTAATTGTCTGTTGTCTTTTAGCTGCTCTTTCCTGTCAATCGCCTGATCGAAATAAAGAAGTAACTCAGCTAATTGATGAGTTGAAAACTGGCTATGCTCCGGATAAGCGGGTGGCACTTTGGAATATCACCTTTGAAAACGATTCACTCAAAGGAGAAACCAATCTTCCAGAAGCGTTCCAAGCATTGATTGATTCATTAGAAAAGCGTGAAATCAGTTTTATCGATGCTGTAAAGCAATTGCCTGATGCAGTATTAGGCGATCAAACCAAAGGGCTCGTAACTATCTCCGTTGCAAATATCCGCAGTCAACCCAAACACTCAGCCGAATTGGCTACACAAGCTTTGATGGGCACTCCTCTGAATGTTTTGAAAGAAGACGATGGCTGGTTCCTAGTCCAAACTCCTGACCAATATTTAGCTTGGGTAGATCGTGCCGGTATTCAATTGATGACCGAAGCGGAATTATCCACTTGGTATCGAGCGCCAAAATTGGTCTTCACTGACTTGGTAGGCTATGTCTGGAAAACTGCGGATGGGGAAGAAATGGTTTCGGATCTAGTTGCCGGAGATTTGCTGACTATTGAGGATGAAACCAATTCTCACTATTTCATTTCCCTTCCTGACAAAAGACAAGGCTGGGTTTCCAAAAGTCAATCCCAACTCTGGGAGTCTTGGATTGCCAGTAGAAATACGAATCCTGAGAGTTTGATCTCCACCGCAAAGCAAATGATGGGTACGCCCTATTTATGGGGCGGCACTTCCATCAAAGGAGTTGATTGCAGCGGTTTTACCAAAACCATTTTTTACCTCAATGGACAGATTATTCCCCGCGATGCTTCCCAGCAAATTAATGAAGGCGAATTGATTGATGCGGACAAAAACTGGGATAAGCTTCAGGTTGGTGATCTTCTTTTCTTTGGAGAAAAAGCGACCGAAGAAAAGAAAGAACGGGTAGTCCATGTAGGCATGTGGATCGGAAACGGAGAGTTTATCCATTCCAGAGGCTTGGTGAGAATCTCAAGCTTTGATCCAGAGCACCCAAATTTTGACGAATACGAATTAAACCGCTACCTCCGTACTAAACGAATCGTGAATGTTCCTTCGGAAAATATACTCTCGGTAGCTAACCTTTTAACTAATACCCAACCATGAAATTAAATAAAACGCTCCTCTCACTAGGCCTTTTAATGGCGTTTGGATTCCAGGCAAATGCACAGCAATTGGATGGCTTTTTCCAGAAAAGTAAAGCAAAAGAGAAAACTGTCGAAGAAAACTATTTGAAAGCAGTTCAATTTGATCGATTCAAAGTTCACCTTAAAGAACTTACCAAAGCGCCGCACATTGCTGGAACACCGGAAAATGAAGCAGTGGCTGACTACATGTCAAAAGTGATGCGTGAGGCCGGAATGGAGGTAAAAATTCATCCTTATGATGTCTATCTTCCAAATGATCCGGGAGAATCGGTTCTTCAGATCATCAGTCCGGAGGCAATGACCCTTTCTCAGCAGGAAGGCGAGGTGGAAGGTGACCCATTCTCCACAGATCCTCGCTTACACAAAGGCTTCAATGCATTCTCCGGTTCAGGAGACGTGACTGCAGAGGTGGTTTATGCAAATTATGGCACCAAAGCTGATTTTGAAAAATTGGTAGAAATGGGTGTCGATTTGGAAGGCAAAGTGGTGATTGCCCGATATGGTGGAAATTTCAGAGGCTACAAAGCTAAATTTGCAGAAGAGTCAGGCGCTGCAGCTTTGATTATCTATACCGATCCCGAAGACTCTGGTTCTGGTAAAGGTGGCGTTTATCCCGATGGTCCTTTCTTCAATGAAACCACCATCCAGCGTGGTTCTTTACTGACCTTAGATTATACCGGTGACCCGTTGACTCCCTTTGAGCCGGCACTTCCCAGAGACGGAAAAGTTCAAGC
This sequence comes from Cytophagales bacterium, assembly GCA_038320155.1. Taxonomy (GTDB): domain Bacteria; phylum Bacteroidota; class Bacteroidia; order Cytophagales; family Cyclobacteriaceae; genus Algoriphagus. Next base: position 3,031 of record JBBQDY010000061.1, on the reverse strand, counting down.
CAATCGTTTGGATCCAAAGGATGTAGCTTTTCATACTATTCCAGTTTCCCCGATTGGATATGGTGCTGCCAAAGAAATCTTGAGCCGAATGAAGGGTGCTGCAGTACCTGAAGCTTGGCAAGGTGGATTGCCATTTGACTACAAAATCACCGGAGGATCTGATTTGAAAGTACGCGTGATGGTAGATCAGAAATCAGATTTTATCAGAGCTAATAATGTCGTCGGAACTTTCGTAGGAAGCAAGTATCCTGATGAGTGGATCATTCTTGGAAGCCATTACGATGCTTGGAGCTTTGGTGCTACTGACCCAAATTCAGGTACTGCGATGATGCTGACCCTTGCTGAGGCAATTGGTGAATTGGTGAAAAATGGTCAAGCTCCTGCCCGATCCATCTTGATTGGACATTGGGATGCTGAAGAGCAAGGCGTAATTGGATCTACCGAATGGGTGGAGCAGTACCAAAAAGAATTAGGAGCCAAAGCAGTAACCTACATGAATTTTGACGGCGGAGTATCTGGCCGGAATTTCGGAGTATCGTCTGCTCCTACGTTGAAGAATTTGATCATTGAAGCATCCAAGGAAGTTGCCTATCCAGATTCAGCCAAGACCGTATTTCAAGTTTGGGCAGGTAAAAATGATGAGCCCAAAATCGGGAATTTGGGTGGTGGATCGGATCATATTGCTTTCTATATGCATGTGGGTATACCAAGTTTGAGTGGTGGAGTTGGCGGGCCTACAGCCTACCATTCCAATTATGACAACTTCAACTATTACAGCAAATTCGTAGACCCAAGCTTTAAAATGGGAGGAACAGTGGCTCAGGTGATCGGAATCTTGACGCTTCGATTAGCCAATGCGGAAGTGATTCCTTACGATGTCCCTCGCTATGCGCAAGACCTTCGAGGACATTTTGACAATGCTGTGAAAAATGTAAAAACCATAGCGCCTGATTTTAGCACATTTGATCAAGTGGACGCTGCAATCAAGAAATTGGAAGTAAGTTCCAAAGCTTTTGAAACCGCTCGTGATGCCGCTTTAATGACAAATAAATTAAGTGCGAGTCAACTTGATAAATTGAATAAAGGACTCTTGTCTTTGGAGAAAAGCTGGATTGATCCCAAAGGAATGTATTACGGCAGCTGGTATCGCTCGCTTTATGTGAGTACAGATCCATTCTCTGGCTATGCGTCTTGGATCCTTCCGGGAATTCAATATGAAGTGGAAATCAAATCTACTGATCGATTGGAGGAATGGGATACACGCTACGCGAAAGCTATTTTGGACTTGAGCAATAAAGTGGATAAGTTGACGAAGACGATCAAGTAATAGTTGAAATCTGAAGTCTAAAGTTTGAAATCAGAATACTAAAGTCTGAAGTCTAAAAAACTGGATTCAAAAAGTAGGGGCGAAAAATTTTCTCCCCTTTCTTTAAATTTTTATAAATTCATTAATGGAAAATCAAGATATCCGCTGGCAACAACGTTTTGATAATTTTAAAAAGGCTTTTGCACAATTGGATAAAGCAGTGCAGCAGGGTGATTTCAATGAATTGGAAAGACAAGGATTAATCAAGGCTTTTGAATATTCATATGAATTGGCTTGGAATACACTAAGAGATTTTTTAATTAATAAAGGATATACCGATGTGATCGGATCCAAAGATAGTTTTCGACTTGCTTTTCAATTAGGAATAATAGAAAATGGAAACGGTTGGATGGAAATGGTAAAAAGCAGAAATCTAACAAGTCATACCTATAATTTAGAAACAGCTGAATCTGTAGAAGAAGCAATAGAAACAAATTACCATAAGATGTTCAAGCAATTAATTGAAAGACTTGAATTAGAAATAAATTAAACTCTAATGATCAAAGATTCACTAGCTCTTGAAATCGGGATTTTAGAAGCTAATCTTAACGAGATTAGGGATTTTGCTATAAAATATCCAAACATCGAAAAAATTGTTCTCTATGGTTCGCGGGCTAAAGGCAACTTCAAGCCAGGAAGCGATTTGGATATGGTTTTAATTGGTAATGAACTTCAACTTAAGGATCAAATTAGCTTTTGGGGAGATCTCGATGATAGTTATCAGCCTTACTTTTTTGATGTGGCGATTATGAGTCACATAAAAAACGAATCACTATTTGAACATATTAGAAGAGTGGGGAAAGTGATTTATGAAAAACCAACTTAAAACTTCAAAAAACGGCTTTAGATTATTTTCTAATTTCAAGGAGAAACATCAACCAATCTTGTTAAACAGCTTTAATAAATTATATTCAATTATTAATTTCTTGGACTCGAAACGTTTTTATCATGGGATCCATTTACATCGGCTTGATTTTTATCGCAATTGGCATTTTGATCAAAGTATTCCCGAATCTACTGGCAGGTTACAATCAATTATCTAACAGAGAAAAAGAAAATGCAATAAGCAATGGATTGACCACTTTTGCATTCATTGTGTTGGGTGTCATGGGGCTGATAATTATAGCAGGATATTTTGTTGGAATTTGGATAGATAAGCCATCTATAGGTCCAAGTATAATTGTTTTCGTATCCTTAGCAGGCGCGGTAGTTATGATTGTTTTTGGAAATATACTTGCCAATAAGCGGATAAGGTAAATCGATGATAGCTTATTGATTGCAATTCAAAATAGTTGATTGGATTATAGCTTCTTTGATGTCATTATTAACTTAAAGTTATTTTCTCCATCTGTTCTTTCAAATAAGCCTTCATTTCCTCGCCTTCTTCAACGGTCACTTCTCCGGGTAGTCCTAAAATAAAGCGCGCCAAGCCTGGAAGCTGAGGAATTTCCCCATTGAAAAAGTACTGATTCCGATTCTTGATATACATAAATGGGCGGGCATTGGGATGCTCTTCCATCATCAATTGGTAGGCTTTTTTACTCAATTTTAGCTTTACCAGAAATTTGTTTTTTCCAGTAAAGCCAAAGAGTTGCCGACCCGGAAGTACATGCTTGGACTCTGAAGACCAGCCATTTTGACTAAAAACCACTTCACCAATTCGTT
>JBBQDY010000060.1:0-12801 GCA_038320155.1 Cytophagales bacterium | reverse complement strand
CAATTGTTTTGTCAGATGCAGCTATTTATGACGGCTTGGGAATTCTAGGTTATTTAAAGTATTGGGATCAAAAGTTAAAAGACCTGAATGCCAGTGCCAAGGAATTAGAAAGTCTTGAAAAGATAAGTTCAATTCAAGCTGAGATCAATCTTTTTGCAGAGATCAGAACTGCTATTGATGAATTAGCAGGAAATCTCAGCAATATGAATACCCTGAGTATTGAATTTATGAAGTCCAAATCCTATCTGCCTTTACTAGATGCGCTGCAGTCTTCAGCTTCAGGGATGAATAATACTCCAGCTTCAAATTCAGGTCGAAAAGAAGGGAAAGTGCTTTATCATATCCCAGGAATGATGCAAGTTCTATCCTGGACCCGTTGTACCGTAAGATTAGCTTGGGAGGAGAACTTTCTCAAAGAAGGACTAACAATCTCCGAAGATGAGCAGGTCATTGAATCCATCCGCTTGGGAGAAATCATGCAAGTACGCTTGAGTGAAGGACAGTCTGGAAGTAATTTCGAGATCAAATCTCTTAACAACGAGGAACAGTTTGTTATCATCGATGACTTTACAGAATGGCTCTTTGACGTCAAACCGCAGGAGGAAGGTGATTTCACTCTGAATTTGCGAGTAACATTGATCCAAATCATTCTAGGAAAGGAGCGAAAAAAAGACATCGTGTTAGAACGGAAAGTAAAAACAGCCACGCATGTGCCAAAAGCTCTTTCGAAATTTGAAACCGCAGCGCTAAACTTAACTCCCCCAATATATTCATCCAAATTATCAGAAAGAGAAGAACCAGAAATGCAAGACATTCGCGGACATCATCCTTTTCCGAGAAATAGCGGCGCTCCATTACCTAGTGACACTGGCTCTCCTTCAGCTTCTGCTGCGCCAAAACCAGCAAGTAGGAAAAGTATATTTAGGAAGATTTTGCCTTATGCAGCTTCTCTGGCAGGGATTGTTTTGATTGCATTTCTTTTTTTTCCCAGCAACAACTCTTCACCCCCAGAAATGGGCTCTGAAGTAGCATCCGCCAGCCCTGATTCAAGTTTTGAAGAATTGATGATCGATTCGAGTCCAGGACATTCTTCTGGCCAATCGATTGGTCAAAACGTAATGATCGCAATGAGCTTGGAATCGAGGTTTCCAAGTGGCAAACTTGTCACAGAAGTCGGACTGTTCAATGTCAGCTACAAAACATTAGAGGAACTTTGGAAAGATGACCTTGGGAATTTTACCCTGACAATTTTTTCCGATTCCACCCAAAGTTCTTCGGCTGATCTAATTCCAGAAATGAATTTCGTAGGAATAAAAGATTCTTTGAAAAAGATAGGAACAGCTACTTTGATTTATGAAAATCAAGTTATCGAACGCAGAATCCTCACACCTACGAAACAAGCTGAAAATCGAGTAATCATCCAACAGCGCATGGACTCCTCTACGATAAAGGAATTGAAAAAATCGAGAGGAGTAATCAAGGGAAACTAAACTAAAGAGAAGAAGCTATACTCCTGAGTTCTCAATCACTTGGAGGAATTTTCTCGGCATGGAGATAAGTATGTTCTGATAAATCCCAGGAATTCGAATCATAAAATAATCCTTGTTCCCTTTTTCTATTACTTCTCCGATCATATTGAGAAGCGGACCACCGATTACTTTTACTTTTTCACCAGGCTCTATCTCCGAACCATCAGTTTCGATCGCCACCCCGGTCTCCACGATACGCTTAATCATATCTAGGACCTCTTCACGAACTGTGGCGTGGTGACCTGAGAAATGCACAAACTTCACCGCACCAGGAACCTGAAGGCATTCCCATAATTGATTTCGGCGAGTTTTGACGAATACATATCCATTAAAAAGCGCCTTTTGAACTTTCTTTTTCCGGTCAGACCATTGACGTAATTCCTCTACTATGGGCAAATAAACTTCCACTCCTCTATCTTTTAGACGATCTGCGACCTTCTTCTCCGATCTGGAGGCAGTGTACATCACATACCATTTCAATTCTTCCATCTTCTCTTTTCTTTCGTTTTGGGAGGGTGAACTTACAAAATCTCCAAAGCAACTCTAAACAAATTGGAGACCAAAAAAACAAAAAACCTTCGAGACAGTATCCCGAAGGTTTTATAAAAAAAACCACCAACCTTAATTCCAGCTAGGCTCTGAGTTTGCGGATTTTCATATTGAATTTATCCGCCATCAAATACATAACCGGTACGATCACTAACGTAAGGAAGGTCGCAAAGGTTAAACCAAATATCACTGTCCATGCCATCGGTCCCCAGAAGGCTGCATTGTCTCCTCCTACGTAAAATTGAGGGTCGAAAGAGCTTAAGAGTGTACCAAAATTAATGTTCATTCCAATGGCCAAAGGGATCAATCCAAGTACCGTAGTAATGGCAGTAAGGAGCACTGGACGAAGTCGAGTCTTTCCGGAGTCGACGATACTTCCTATCAATTCTTCCAAAGAAAGAAACTCACCTTCTTTGATTCCAAGGTCATCTCGCTTTCGCTCTCTAACAAGATTTGTGTAATCAATTAATACAATGGCATTGTTTACAACCACCCCCGCTAAGGAGATAATACCGATTCCAGTCATGATCACCACGAAATCCATATTGAAAGCGACCAGACCTAAGAATACCCCTATAGTACTCAACACCACTGAAGCCATGATGATAAAAGGTGTAGTGACCGAGTTGAACTGAGCGACGATGATCAAGAAAATTAAGGAAATTGCAATTCCCAAAGCACCTAGAAGAAACTCCATGGATTTTGCCTGCTCCTCTTGCTCTCCTGTATATTTTACAGTGATCCCATCTGGCACCTCGAAGTTATTCATCGCAATTTGAATTTGCTGATTGATTTCGGTAGCATTATAGCCATCCAATACATTTGAAAAAACCGTTACTGCTTTTTCCAAATCTTTTCGTTTTACCGATCCATAAGTAGACCCATATTCAATATCAGCAACCGCTGAAATTGGCACCTCGCGCTTATCTCCAAACTTATCTCTAAATCCTATTTTCTTATTGACTAAGGCGTTGATATCGTATCGATAATCCTGAGCCAACCTTAACTGAATCGGATAATCATCCTCTCCCTCTTTGAATTTGGACACTTCCAATCCAAACAAGGCAGTACGGATATCTTGCGCAATCTGGGAAGTAGATAGACCAAATCTTCTCGCTTTTTCACGATCAATATCCATTATCAGCTCAGGGTTTCCTAGAGACAGGTCAGATTTATACTCTTCGATCCCTGCGATATTCTGCTCTTGAAGATATTCTTTTGTCTTATTTACATAAGCAATCAATTGCTCATAGTTTTCACCGACGAATTCAATATTTACAGCTTTCCCGACAGGAGGACCATTCCGCTGTTTGTCCACTGTAATCAATACACCTGGATATTGCTCCGCCATATCACGAATCAGCTCCATGGCCCCATTGGTATTGATCCCCTGACGATTAATATAATCTACGAATCCGATCGTGATTTTTGCTTTATGTGGAGTTGCTTGGTTACTGGGCCCTTCCATAGGATCTCCGGTTCCTTCGCCTATCTGAGAAATCACAGATTCGATGATATCGTGATAAGGTTCCAGCGTAACCATCACTTCATCTTCCATGGTATCTACAAACTCATTCGTGGCTTCGATATCGGTGCCTATAGGGAATTCCACAAATACGTTAACCAACTGGGGTTGATTATCTGGAAAGAAAAGAACTTGCGGAGCTCTGACAAACAATAAGCCGATAGATAAAACCAAGAGAAGAATGGTTCCTCCAAAAAAGGCGTAGGGCCTTTTTCCTGCAAGTGCATAGCTTAAGATATTTCCATATAAATTCTCAAGTCTGACCAAGAAAACGGTCTGAAACCAGCGGATTGCTCCTCGAAGTAAGAACACGTTAAAAAGAGTCAATACACAGGCTACCAATGACAATGACCCAAATGCTGTCCATCCTAACAAATAGAATATGGTAGAAAGAATCAAGAAAACTCCTGCCACAATTATGGGCTTTTGCTTTGGTTTTTGCTTTGTGACATCTTCTACTTTCATGTAAAGTGCCGTCAAAACAGGGTTGATCACTAATGCTACAAATAGAGAAGATGAAAGTACAATGATCAGCGTAATTGGCAGGAACTTCATAAATTCACCCACCGTGTCCTCCCAAAAAGCTAATGGTAAAAATGCCGCCAAAGTCGTCGCAGTCGATGTAATGATCGGCCACGCCACTTCACCCACACCTTCTTTGGCAGCTACGACGGCGCTTTTACCTTCCGACATCAATCGGTAGATATTTTCTACGACCACAATACCATTATCCACCAACATCCCCAGCGCCAATATCAGTGAGAATAGCACCATCAAATTGAGCGTAATTCCAAAAGCATTCAGAATCAAGAAGGAAATAAACATGGAGAGCGGAATGGCGATTCCTACAAAAAGGGCATTTCGGAATCCTAAGAAAAACATCAACACCAGGACTACTAGGATAACTCCAAAAATAATCGAGTTTTCCAGATCGCTCACCTGAAGCCTTGTCTGCTTCGATTGGTCATTGGTGATACTGATTTCCAAACCAGGAGGGAATCGGTTAGCCTGAGTTTTCTGGATGATTTCCTTGATTTTATCCGATGCAATTAGCAGGTTTTCACCACTTCGTTTCACCACGTTGATGGTGACCACAGGTAGGTTTTTACTTCTTGCGTAGCTTGATCGCTCCTTGTAAGTGTCTTTCACGGTAGCCACATCCCGTATATAAACGATTTTCTGATTGTCAGTCTTAACGATGACATCAAGTAATTGGGAAGGATCCGTAAATTCTCCGTCTACCCGGAGCGTTCGTTGGAAATCTCCGGATCGGATATTTCCGCCGGAAATTGTCACATTTTCAGATTGGATGGCTCCTGATATATCTCCAAAACTCACCCCAACGGCCTCCATTTTATAAGGATCCACATTGATTTGAATTTCCCGCTCAACCGTTCCTGCGAGATTTGCTTTGGAAATCTCCGGAAGCTTTTCAATCTCATCTTCCAAATACTCTCCAAACTTTTTTAATTCGGCTTCAGAATAATCCCCTGAAATATTCACGTTCATGATCGGGAAATCAGAAGTGTTGACCTCCACCACATTCGGATCTTGATCCAAATCAGACGGTAGTTCGCTCTTCGATTTATCCACCGCGTCTTTCACGTCCTGAATCGCTTTCCCTATTTCTACTCCGGGGTTAAACTCAACAACGATGGAGGAAAAATCCTGAACAGAAGTGGATTTGATATCCTTCACATTATTCAATGACTTCAGCTCCTTCTCAATCGGTCTGGTTATCAGGTTTTCCATATCCACCGGTGAGTTGCCTGGATAAGGAGTACCGACATATACCGTAGGAATAACTATCTCGGGAAAGCTTTCTTTGGGCATCGATCGATAGGCACTCAACCCCAAAACCGTAATGATTAGGGTAAGAATCGCCACTGAGGTGGAATTATCCACACTCAGACTCGATAGCCCAAATTCTCTTATTTTATAATTCTTTTGCTGATCTGACATGATTTATAATTGAGCTACGTTCACGCTGAAATTATCCCCTACTTCTCTAAAGCCTTTATCTACAAGAGTCTCTGCACCTTTCAATCCTTCTAGGACTTCAGTTTCCTGCTCGAAAGTCTTCCCTCTTTTCACATAGATTTTTTTCGCTAACCCATCTACCACAGTAAAGACATAATCTCCTCTGTTATCGCTCAAAATCAAATGACTTGGAATGATCACCGCATCATTGGACTCATAATCCTGAATCTTCAAAACGGAGATCATGTTTGGCTTCACGCTCGCTATTTTTGGCAGAACTACTTCTACTTTGAAAGTTCGATTGTTAGGATTAATGATCGCTCCTACAGAGGATACTTTTGTCTTCAGATCTTTATCAATCGAGGGAAAGCTCACATCTACAGAATCACCACGATCTAGCACACCTATATACGACTCGGAAATATCAGCTTCGATAAATAAATCACTCACACCTACAAATTGAAACATCTGCATTCCCGGCTGAACCAACTCTCCCAGTCTCACATTCACCGTCTCAACTGTACCTGAAAAAGGCGCACGAATCATGGCTTTTGCCATTTGGGTTTTTATAGAAGAAAGGTTTCTTTCCAATCCCTCCACTCTATTTTTAGATTCCAGATATTGTACCTCTGTGCCAATCTGCTGATTCCAGAGACGTTCCTGCTTTTCAAATAAAGTCTTGGCAAGAGACAGGGAATTTTGAATCTCATCAATGCTTCGCTGTATGGATTCTGAATCAATTGTTGCTAGCACTGCTCCTTTTTCCACATACATACCTTCCACTGCAGGTACTGTGAGAATCCGTCCGATGGTTTCAGCACTGATGCTCACATTCTTTTTTGAAAGCACCGAACCTGTCACCTCTACATAGTGCTCGAATCTGCCTTTTCGCGCAGATGCGGTAGTGATTAAGATTGACTTTCTATTTTGCTTCGCAAACTCAGGATCAAGCGTTGCAATCTCGGTCTCCAATGTTTTAATGTTGGTGTTGATCTCATTCAACTGCGCCTTAAGGTCCTGTAGTTCGACCTTTTTAGCTTCAACTCCCTCGTCTTTTGCACAGGCAACTGCGAAAAGTGAAAGGGCGATTATGGGTAAAAATTTAGCTATTGATTTCATGTGTTTGTAGATAATACGTGGGTGGATTTCCATTTCTGAAAAGGAAATAGTTGGTTCAATTTTCGATCTCATATTTCAATATTCCTAGCGCTTTCTCTAAATCAACTTTAGCGATCAAGCCATCGTAAAGCGCGGATAAGTAATTAATTTCTGATTCGATCAGGGCAGCATCTGCCTCGACCACTTCTAGATTAGATCCTACCCCTTCGGTGTATTTGATTTTGGAAATATCGTAAACCTCTTGAGCGAGGGCTCTGTTTTCTCGTTGCACTTCAAGGATATTCAGATCATTCTTCAAACTGGTTCGAGCTTGGTAGATTTCAAGCGCAATATTATCATCCAGAAATAAGCGCTGATTTTCCAATTGATCTTGTTGGATGCGGTTTCGCTGGATTCGTGCACTCTTCAAAAAGCCATCGAAAATCGGGATTTGCATGTTCAAACCTACTAAAGAGCTACTAAACCAATTCCGGGAATCATAGACAGTACTAAGCGTATTTCCTGCTCCCGAGCGCTGATAGTTGGCATTTAAGGTAATTTTCGGCATGTATTGTACCGTATTGTTTTTCAAATCCAGACCTACCAGTTCCAGGTTTTTCTCAAGTTGATTGACTTCCACTCGAGGCATGCCTTCCATCGTCAGCAATAGATTCAGCTCTACCTCAGGGTTTAATTCTGCGAGCGTTTCTGTGATCAGAATATCATAATCTTTTGGTAGCCCCATCTGAATTTTCAACAATTGCTTACTGATCTCGTACGCAGTACGGCTTCGCTCAACTTGAGTATAAGTATTATTCCTCTGAACTTGAATCCGAGACACATCGATTTTTTCAGCGAATCCAGCCTCATATATTGCTTTGGTTTCCTCCAAAAGCGAATCGATCCGAGTGAGATTTGCCTGAGCCAATTTGATTCGCTCTTTATTTACCAAAACTCCGAAATAAGCCTTCTTCACTGTTACAAGCACATCATTTTCAGTTTTGATCCGATCAAATTCGGTCAACTCACGGAGCGTCTTGGAGGCTCTCAATCCTACGAAAAAGGATCCATCAAAGATCATCTGGCTAGCAGTAACCCCTAATCCTGATTGAAAGCTCACTCCAAATCTTAATGGGATCACATCTGAATCAATCGAAGGATCGCCAAAAGGTGGCTCATTCGGTACAAATAAAATAGGAACCGCGGGATTGTAATTCAAATTGAATGCACCGTTGATTTGAGGCAAGCCTTTGGACAATTCCTCTTTCACTGTGGTCTCCGCTATCAATAGCTCCAGACGGGCATTTTTAGCATCCACATTATTTTCTAAAGCATACTCGAGCGCTTGCTTTAGATTTAGCTCAACGACTTCTTGCGCTGATGCGGTTTGAAAAACGGTAGCAATCAATACGACAGCTACGAATAGTTTTTTTAATAAACTCATATTAGAGGGTGGTTTCTTTTTTTTGTTGGTAGGCTAATCTTCCTTTTTCTGTAAATATTCCATGAAGAAAATGATCCATTAGTTCAAGCTGCATCGTCATGATTTCATGCCCCGTGCGACCTTGCAATCCTGATTCGAATACTGAGGAAACTTGGTTCACACGTAGCTGTGCCAGAATCATGGAATCTATTTCTGGGCGAAAATAACCTAAGGATTTACCCCGTTCGATCACATTAAATATGTCTTTCAATACAAAATCCTCCTTGAAAGACTCAAACTCTGCCCAAGCCTCCGGAAAATATTTCTGAACTTCCAGAATTGCGATTGGATTCATGTGTTCCAATCTCTCCCGCATAGTTTGGGAAGCTTTTACCAAATGCTCAATCACTCGATCTTCCGAGTCGACGATAAACTGAAGTCGTTCTTTGTCCTTTTCCAGGATTTGACGAAATGCCGCGCGTACGAGATCTTTCTTATCTTTGAACTCTTGATAAACTGTCTTTTTAGAAACTCCAGCCAGCCTGGCAATATCCTCCATCGTGACTGTCCTGACACCAAATCGAGTAAATTGCTCGCCAGCCAACTCTACAATCCTTTCTCTCATCTCCAAATTCTATAAATTTCGAAGGCAAAACTACGGAAACTTTCAGAAGCCCCAAAGTTTCTAAAGTTTTTTAAGGAATTTAATTTTGACTTAATGCTGGATTAATAGTAAATACTGGTCATTTTCGTACATTTTAAATTTGTAACAAAACATTATTCTGTATTCTAAATAATAATATTTAGTTAAAATCAGCATTTTCATGAACACCAAATGAAATTTTAAATTGCTACATGGACTTTTTGAAAACCAAATGGGGTAAACTCGCCTACACTAGTTTCGGGACCGGAAAGGAGGTCTCCTTGATTTTTCATGGCTTTGGTCAAACGCATCAGGACATGCTCCCATTCGAAGCATTGCTCAGGCCAAATTCAAGATTTCTTTTCATAGATATCTTCTACCATGGGCGAAGTGTCTGGAGAGACCCAAATCAAAGTTTGGATAAATCGATCTGGAAAAAGATCATTTCCGAACTGATGACTAAGGAAGATTTTTCCACTTTTGATCTCATCGGTTACAGTATGGGGGGGAAATTTTCCTTGGTGACCTATGAGCTATTTCCCGAAAAAGTAAAAAGTCTGAAACTCCTCGCTCCCGATGGAATCAAGACCGGACTTTGGTATAGCCTCAACAGCTATCCGAGTTTTATGCACCAACCTTTCCGACAGGTGGTTTTCAGACCAAAGCCATTTTTCAGAATTGTGGAAAGTTTGGAAAAGGTTGGTTTGGTAGAAAGCAGCCTAACCAAATTTTTCAGAAACGAAATGAAAACCCGATCCAAGCGCGCACAAGTGTACTTGACTTGGCGGGTTTTCGGTGGGCTTCGTCCAAATTTGCCCACAATCATCACTCAAATCAGAAAGCAACAAACTCCGATCACCTTATATATAGGAGAATATGATAAAATGGTCACGGGCGAAAATCTCAAGCGCTTCAGTTCAAAAATCAAACATATCCGAGTTATCACCCTGCCAGTTGGGCATGGGCAGTTGATTGAAGAAGCCGTGAAAGATAACGCGCTGAAATAAGCCTTTGGCGAAATAACTTCGTGAGATATACCTTCGGCGAAATAGACTTCGTGAGATATGCCTTCGGCGAAATAGACTTCGTGAAATATGCCTTTGGCGAAATACGGCTACGCCAAGATAGGCCTTTGGCGAAATAGGCTTCGTGAGATATACCTTTCGGCGAGACAGAGCTAATCAGATTTCTTCGTCCTTCGTGCTTCAGGCCGCCCAACGACGTCAGCCTAAATCTTTCAATCTTTCAAATTTCAAATTTTCCAATCCACCTCTCAATTCCCTACCTTTACACCTTACCATCCAAAGGACATGATTTTCTTCTTTGAATCCCCTCAGCAACTCGTTTACGCAGTTCAAACACCTCAACCGCTAGCACCTGAAGATATCGAAAAACTGATCTGGCTTTTTGCGGAAGCAAAACCCCTGACAGGAAATTCAGTCTCGGGAAGTTTCTCCGGACCGAGAAAAGAAATGATCACACCCTGGTCTACCAATGCGGTGGAAATCACCCAAAACATGGGAATTCTTGGAATCCAGCGCATCGAGGAATTTTTTCCAGTGAACGAAGGGGATCAAATCGATCCAATGCTTCAGAAGGCTTACGAGGCTTTGGATCAAGAGATTTTTGACATTCATTTGCAACCTGAGCCGATTAAGCAGGTCACTGATATCGCTAACTACAATAAGGAACAAGGCTTGGCACTAAGCCAAGTAGAAGTGGATTATCTGGAAAATGTATCCAAGGAATTGGATCGTCCATTGACGGATTCGGAGGTATTTGGATTTTCGCAGGTCAACTCGGAGCATTGCCGACACAAGATCTTCAATGGCACTTTCATCATCGATGGAGAGGAAAAATCAAAGACACTTTTCCAACTTATCAAAGAAACTTCCAAAGCGCACCCCAATCGGATCGCTTCGGCTTACAAAGACAACGTCGCTTTCGTGAATGGCCCAAAAGCCCAACAATTCGCTCCAAAAACTGCCCATCAGGCAGACTTTTTCGAAACTCGAGAAATCGACACCGTCATTTCGCTAAAAGCTGAAACCCATAATTTCCCAACCACCGTGGAGCCATTCAATGGCGCTGCCACCGGAGGCGGAGGAGAAATCCGGGATCGTATGGCTGGAGGAACTGCCTCGATTCCTTTGGCTGGAACAGCCGTCTACATGACTTCCTACGCCCGATCTGCTGAAGGAAGAAGCTGGGAATCGAACCTCACACCTAGACCTTGGCTGTATCAAACACCGATGGATATTCTGATCAAAGCTTCCAATGGAGCTTCTGATTTCGGGAACAAATTCGGTCAGCCGTTGATCTGCGGTTCGGTCTTAACCTTTGAGCATGAAGAGAATGGCAAGCAGCATGGCTTCGACAAAGTCATCATGCTAGCCGGCGGTGTGGGCTATACCAATGCCAAATACGCCAAAAAACAAGAGCCAAAAGCCGGTGATCAGATCGTGGTCATGGGCGGGGATAACTACCGAATAGGAATGGGTGGCTCGGCGGTATCGTCGCTGAATACTGGAGAACTCTCCAATGCCATCGAACTCAACGCCATCCAACGCTCCAATCCTGAAATGCAAAAGCGGGTTGCCAACGTGATCCGCGCCATGGCTGAAAGTGACGACAATCCAATCATTTCCATCCACGATCACGGCGCAGGCGGGCATTTAAATTGCCTCTCTGAATTGGTGGAAAGCACCGGAGGCACGATTCATATCGACAAACTTCCAGTAGGCGACCCGACCCTTTCAGCCAAAGAAATCGTCGGAAATGAATCACAGGAGCGAATGGGATTGGTCATTGGCAAAAAGGATGTGGATACTTTGCATCAAATCTCCGATCGAGAGCGCGCACCATTTTATGTGGTAGGCGAGACCACTGGGGATATGCACTTCAAGTTTGAAAATCAGAAAACCGGCGAAAAAGCTGTCGATTGGGATCTTGCCTATATGTTTGGCTCCTCACCAAAAACCGTTTTGGAAGACCAAACCAGCAAGGCGAATTTTGAAGAGGCAAACTACGATTCTGAGTTGATCCTACGCTATATCCGAGAAGTGCTACAACTGGAAGCCGTGGCTTGCAAAGACTGGTTGACGAATAAAGTCGATCGATCGGTAACCGGTCGGGTAGCTAATCAACAAACTGTAGGCGAGATCCAATTACCCCTCAATGATGTGGCGGTGATGGCACTCGACTTTACCGGAAATAAAGGAATCGCCACTTCCATCGGACATGCTCCGGTGGCAGCATTGGCAGATCCCGAAGCAGGAAGCCGATTGGCAATCGCTGAGGCGATGACTAATCTGGTTTTTGCACCGATTCAGGATGGCTTAGCGGGAATCTCCCTATCAGCCAACTGGATGTGGCCTGCAAAGAACGAAGGTGAAAATGATCGTTTGTATCGAGCGGTAGATGCCGTTTCCAAATTTGCCATTGAACTTGGAGTGAATATCCCAACGGGAAAAGATTCGCTCTCCATGACTCAGAAATATCCTGACGGAAAAGTGGTTTACTCTCCGGGAACGGTGATTATTTCCACCGTCGGCGAGTGCAGTGATATCAAAAAGACGGTAAAAACTGCCTTGAAACCGGTAATCGGCAGTAAAGTCTTATACATCGATTTTTCCAAAGACAATTTCAAACTTGCCGGATCGAGCTTTTACCAGACTTTGAATAAAGTGGGCGCCGAAACTCCAGATGTCAAAGACGCGGCATATTTTGGACAAGCATTTATGGCTGTCCAAGATCTGATCGACCAGACCTGGCTCCTTTCCGGACATGATATTTCTTCCGGTGGACTAGTGACCGCCTTATTGGAAATGTGCTTTCCGTCAACTCAAATAGGTTTGGATGTCAAATTGGATCGATTGGAAGAGACCGATTTGGTCAAAGCACTTTTCGCAGAGAACCCGGGAATCCTGATTCAGGTGGAAGATGACAATGCAGTGGAAAGTCTACTGGCCGAGGCAGATGTAGATTATGTAGAGCTAGCAACTGTGAATGCTTCAGGTCTTTTGACTTTCGAAGGGAAAAACTTAAGCCTCGA
>JBBQDY010000059.1:0-12882 GCA_038320155.1 Cytophagales bacterium | reverse complement strand
AAAAAAGCTAAATCTTGATTCTAAATCGGATCAAATTCCCCCTTTCTCAAAGGGGGTAAGAGCCTGTCCCGAATATCGGGAGGGATTTTAGGAAGCAAATCAGTAGTAAATATGGCAACGTGCAGGATTATGGATACTCATTAAATCTTATATCATAAATCAAAATTCCCATATCGGAAATCCGAAATCACAAATCGAGTTACTCCCACTCGATCGTAGCCGGCGGCTTAGAAGAAATATCATAAACTACACGATTCACTCCTTTAACCCGATTAATAATCTCGTTAGACATTTTACCCAAAAACTCATATGGCAAATGAATCCAGTCTGCGGTCATACCATCCACAGATCCAACGGCTCTCAGCGCAACTACTTTTTCATAAGTTCGCTCATCTCCCATTACTCCCACGGAATTGATTGGAAGCAAAATCGCTCCTGCCTGCCAAACCTGATCGTAAAGCCCATGGTCTTTCAAGCCTTGGATAAAAATATAATCCACTTCCTGAAGTGTTTTGACTTTCTCAGCGGTGACATCTCCTAGAATCCGAATCGCCAGACCTGGACCGGGAAAAGGATGACGACCAATTATCTTCTCGACGATTTCCAGTGCTCTTCCCACTTCACGCACTTCATCTTTAAATAAGGTGTTCAATGGCTCCACCACCGAAAGCTTCATAAAGTCTGGCAAGCCACCCACATTGTGGTGAGATTTGATGGTCGCCGAAGGACCCTTCACAGAAATAGACTCAATGACGTCAGGATAAATTGTCCCTTGACCTAGCCACTTCACCCCATCAATTTTATGTGCTTCGTCATCGAATACTTCGATAAAGGCATTTCCAATCGCTTTTCGCTTTGATTCCGGCTCGGTAAGTCCAGCCAAAGCATCGTAAAATTTCTGCTTGGCATCCACTCCAATCACATTCAACCCCATGTCTTTGTAGGAATCGAGCACTTCCTCATACTCATTTTTGCGAAGCAAACCATTATCAACAAATACGCAAGTCAACTGATCACCAATCGCACGGTGGATCAAAGTCGCAGCTACAGAAGAATCCACTCCTCCAGAAAGGCCCATTACCACTTTATCCGATCCGATTTTAGCTTTCAAGTCTGCGATTGTCGCATCGATAAATACATCTGATGTCCAATCCTGAGCACAGCCACAGATATGAACTACGAAATTTCGAAGGAGATTTTTGCCTTCGCTTGAATGCGTCACCTCAGGGTGAAACTGTATCCCGTAGGTTTCTTCTTCTTTGATTTTAAAAGCTGCCACACGAACAGATGAAGTACTTGCAATGACTTCAAAATTGTCCGGCAAATCCTTAATGGTATCTCCATGAGACATCCACACCTGTGATCCATGACTCATTTCTTTCAACAAGTCATAATGCGTATCGATATGAGTAAGATTTGCCCGGCCGTATTCACGGATCTCGGATGGAAGAACTTCTCCTCCGTACTTCTGCGCCAATAACTGAGAACCGTAACAAACACCCAAAAGTGGTAGCTTGCCTCGAAAAACATTCAAGTCCAGATCCGGGGAACCTGCATCACGAACGGAGCACGGTGAACCTGAAAGGATCACGCCCTTGATATCGGAAGTGATTTCTGGGACTTTATTATATGGGTGGATTTCGCAATAAACATTCAGTTCTCTTACTCTTCTAGCGATGAGTTGGGTGTATTGAGAACCGAAGTCGAGGATCAAGATTTGTTCTGCCATGCGCAAAGGTAATCAGGCAAGGTGGCTTACTAAAATATGGCAAAGAAAATTTGGGAATGGAATTGCAAATCAATTATCTCCCACTACTCAAAAATTTGAATTCCAATTATTTAACAATTATTTAGTTAAAATAAACTAAAGACATTTTTATCATTTGGAAAACTTTTCGAAGTTTGGAGCATAAACTTATAAACTCGTTAAATATGAAATCAAGCAGTCTACTTCGTATTATCTTCCTTTTGAGTTTGCTCAGTACATCCTCTTTTGCGCAGGTTAGACCTAAATTACAGTATGCAGTTGGAGCCGGGGCTTCTTACGACGGAAACATCGGACTATGGGGAGTTAATTTCTCCAATGAACTTAATCTCAGCCTTGGAAAAAGAACCTCCTTCAGCACCAATCTAACTTTTTACCAATCCCTGGGGAGCACTCGCGGTCAGACTCTGCCTCAGGGAGAATATGGGAAAGATCAATCCTCCGGGATTTTTATTACTCCAGCATTAAAATATGATATCATTCAGCGCGAATCTGGTTTTAAGCTGGCTTTGGCTATGGGTCCATCATTACAATTGGGCGGCGATGCCTATGCTACTAATATCAATTTCTCAAATCCAACCGAAACTAACTTTGTTTACTTTGGCAACAAATACCAGCGCGTTGGTTTGATGACAGAACTGGAAGCAGAGTGGAAATCAAAAAATCCGAACATCAGAAATGCGATGAGCATTTCGGCTTATGGAACTCACTATTATATTCCTTGGTACATCAATGCAACCTATAAAGTGCGATTTAATCTTGGAAAGAAATAAATTCCAACCAGTTTCGCCAGCAAATTCATATCCTCTATCTAAAGCGATTATCACACTCAAAGTCAATGATAAAAACGCTTAGATAAAGTTATTTGATGATATAATTATCCGCTACTTTGCCAGTAGGCAGAAGAGCTCGAATACTAAATCGCGCATACGTGATAATTGGGAGTTTCGGTCTTCTGTCTTCTTTCTTCGGTGCCAAAAAGCAAAGAAAATAAGGCTACTAGCATCATTGCGGATACCTGTATTTGATTATAGCCTAAGCGCCTCTCAAATCGAAATATGAACCTCCACTTCATGCGGAATACCATCATCTTTCAGGGGAAGAATATTTCCTTTGCCCCGCTCATTTGCCATTTGCCACCATGATTCCTTACTGTTTTTCTCCTGGAATACGGTGATAGTATAGCTTGTTGTTTTGAAAAGGTAGTTGATTGTAATTGACGGCCATTCCTCAGGAAAGCAGGGCGTAAATTTAAGTTTGTCTACCTGAAGTTCCATTCCAAGCAGCGAGCCAATAATGAATTGATTCATCCAGCCTGCGGAACCCGTATACCACGTCCATCCTCCACGGCCTTGATGTGTTTCATTGGCGTACACATCCGCAGCCATCACATAAGGCTCAACTTTGTAAATCTGCACTTCCTTCTGATTCAAGGCATGATTTACTGGTTGGATCATACTAAAGAGCTCATAGGTAGTCTTTCTGTCACCCAGCGCTGCAAAGGCCATTAAAGTCCAGATGGCTGCATGGGAATATTGCCCTCCGTTTTCCCTTACCCCGGGTACATATCCTTTTATATATCCAGGATTCAAATCAGATTTGTCAAACGGTGGATCAAGAAGCTGGATGATTTTCATATCTCTTTTCACCAGATATTTATTTAAGGAATCCATCGCTTGATTTCTTCTTTCTTCCGGAGCAGCTTTAGACAGCACAGACCAGCTTTGAGAGATGGCATCAATGCTGCATTCTTCATTTACTTTTGATCCAAGCGGTGTTCCGTCATCGAACCAGGCTCGCTTATACCATTCACCATCCCATGCAGATTTTTCAATATTGGATTGTAACTTAATAGCCTCCTTTTTACAGATTTTCGCAAATTCGCTATCACCATAGTTACTAGCGACTTTCTCAAAATTGGAAAGAATGTCATAAAAGAAAAATGCCAGCCAGACGCTTTCTCCTTTACCTTCATTCCCTACCTGATCCATACCGTCATTCCAGTCCCCAGACCCTATTAAAGGCAAACCATGTTCTCCAAAGCGGAGACTATGCTTGATGGCGAGACGACAATGATGGTACAGATCAGCAATTAAACTTCCACTCATCGGTAAATCATAAAGGGAGTCTTCTCCTTCATCCAACTGCCTGGATTCTAAGAATCCGGCCTGCTCTTTCAATATCTCCATGTCACCAGTAGCTTTCAGATATCTGTAAACCACAAAAGGCAGCCATAAGAGATCGTCAGAACAGGTTGTACGCACACCTCTTCCTTCCGGAGGATGCCACCAATGCTGAACATCTCCCTCTTTAAACTGCCGGGAAGCATTTAGAAGTATTTGTTCCCGGGCTAGTTCAGGTTTATTATGTAATAAGGAAAGCACATCCTGAATCTGATCTCTAAAACCATAGGCTCCTCCTGATTGATAAAACCCACTACGGGCGAACAACCTGGATGCAATGGTTTGATAGGTGAGCCATCCATTGGCTAGTAGATTTAGCGCCTCGTCCGGAGTCTGAACCTGCACCCTATTTATTATCCCATTCCAGTATTCCTTTATTTGGTCAAAGGATTCATTGATGATACTCAGCTCTGAAAAGTCCTGTATGAGCTTAATGGCAGATGCCGTGTCTTCACCACTGCCAATCAGGAAAACAAGTTCTCTTTCTTCTCCTGGCAGCAAATCAAATTTTCCCTGCAAACCGGCGCAGGTATCATGTCCGGCACCAATTCTTCCTTTAAGATCCTGACGGTATAAGGCCTGTGGATTTGAAAGATTTCTGTTTCTGCCAATAAACTTCGACCGGTCGGTAGTATAACTATACTTACCTGCACCAATTACTTTAAAAAACGCCACTCTATTGGCAAATGCATCATTATACCTGTTTCGAAATAATAACGCTCCGTTAGGCATATCATACTCTGAAAGAATATGCATATTGGTTTTGGATCGTAGATCACCTAAAACAATTTCAAGGTATCCAGTAGCAGAGAGTTTTCGCTGCCGATCGGACTTGTTTTTTATCGTAAGCAATACAAACTTAATAGGCGCCTCCTTGTCCACAAACACTTTCATTTTGGAAGATATGCCGTTTTCTATATGTTCGTAACTGGTATAACCAAAGCCATGTGTAGTGATGTAATTCGCTTCACCCTTTGTTGGAAAAGGTGCCGGTGACCAAAATAATCCGGTTTCTTCATCGCGCAGGTAAAAAGCTTCACCGCTTTTGTCCGTTACTGGATCATTATGCCAGGGAGTAATGCGGTACTCATGTGCATTCACTGCCCATGTATATGCGGAGCCGCTTTCAGAAACCACTGTTCCAATGGTAGGATTTGCAATGATATTAACCCAGGGTGCAGGGGTGGTTGCTTCATTATCAATTTCTATCTTATATTCTTTCCCATCTGCCGTAAAACCTCCAGTTCCATTGAAGTATTTGAGATCTTTTGGCATCTCTACATTTTCAAGACTTATATTTTCTTTAGCATGGGGATTTATTTTTAATAATGGGGCTGATCCTATTTCCTCAAATCGTCCGGATGTTTGCTCTGATAAGAGGCCATTATTATCGGTAATAATTATTTTGGCAACACTTTCAAATAAAATCCGGTCTTCCGTAGATAGTTGATCGGTTGATTTTACATATATTTTCCCAGGTACATGGCCCGTTAGTGTGTTTACAGCTGAAATCATTCCTAAGATCTGATCTTGCATTTCATGTCGGTATGATCCATGATCCTCATTCCAGATCACAAGATCTACGGTCAATCCTTTCAATTGCCAATAGCCATGAGCCTTGATCATTTGCGTGACCAAATCCAGGTTTTCCAGGTTACTTATTTGTACCAACACAATCGGTAGGTCACCAGAAACTGAATGGCTCCAGAGTCCAGATTGACCTCTGAAATTGCTTTTGATCACTGAATCATCAGCGCGCAAGGCTGGATTTGAATAAATAACCGAAGCTGCTAATTTTCCAAATATTTGTGCGTCTGATTCTGTAGCGTTAATCTGTTTTAATAATACTTGACTATGCGTCCAAGAAAGATCAAAGGCACGTTTTTTAAGATTCTTATCCCTGTATTTGTGCATGAGCGCTTCACTCTCTTCGCGACTCTCGCTAATGCCATATATAAGGTCGATGGTAGCAGTCTTATATGGTTTAATGGTTATCCGATATTTGGTAGCCATTACGGGATCCAAAACTGCTCCTTGGTTTCCAGCTAATCTACCAACATCCAGCGCCTGCGGATTGGCTAATGTTCTTCCTCTACCAATAAATTGCATTCGGTCTGTTTCGAAAGAAACTGCTTCCACTTCGGCACCATATGTATCCATCAAATGGAAGAAATGAGGAGGCAATTCATCTTTGGAGCGGGACCTTCTTGTGCCAAAAATGGCGTTATATTCTGACTGTATCTCTGTTTGCACGAAAAGGTTACTAAATGCAGGATGTGCCTCATCTGAGGCTTGGGTGGCCAAAACAATCTCTGTATAACTGGTGATCTCCAAAACTTTAGGAACCTGTGACCGGTTAGTAATCTTTATTTTCCTTATTTCTACATTATCCTCAGGAGATACTACAATCTGAGTTTTGGTTTCAAAATCATAATCTTGCCTATGAAACTCGATTGTCCCTTGGGAAAATATAGTCTCATAATTTTGGGGAGTCTGAAGGGTGGGATGGTAGGTGTTAGACCAGAATTTCCCGCTGTGGACATCTTTTATATAGCAAAAGATTCCATAATTATCTTTGATGGCGTCTTCTCTCCATCTGGTTACAGCTAAAGTTCTCCAACGGCTATATCCTCCTCCTGAATTTGTTACCATCACCTGGTAATTTCCATTACTAAGTAATTGCAATTCTGGTATGGGGGTATTTGGGGTATTTAAAACTCTCAACTGCGTATCTGGCACAGTAGCGTGCATAGCGGCAACTTTAGCAGTATGTGCATGAAAAATAGATCTCTTTGGAATCCGTTCCTGCAAAAGCAAAAGGGTCGCTTGAAAACGCAATTCCGAGGTAAATCGATTTTGCATCGGTTTGTTTAATAAAACATAGGCAAAGGATAAAAATCCCATCCCTTGGTGGTGAGCCATGTAGGAATTGATGATTACGTGGTTTTCCCCACGAGGAACCCTTGTTTTGGTATAATCAATTGCTTCATAAAAACCGTATTCTCCTTCAAAACCTTGCTCCGTCAAAAGTTTTAAATTTGATACTGCTTTTTTCGGAGAGACCATTAATGCCAGCATGGTAGCATATGGCGCTATAACCAAGTCGTCCTCTAAGCCACGTTTCAGGCCTAAGCCCGGTACCCCGAAAGCCTGGTATTGATAATTCAAACTGGTGTCAACATTGTTGTAGCCGGATTCTGAGATTCCCCAAGGAATGTCATTCTTATTGGCATATTCTATCTGCCGCTTTACCATTGAAATATTGGTGGCATGCAGCAAAGTGTTGTCATAAGTTGGCATTACTAATTGCGGCATCAAATATTCAAACATCGACCCGCTCCACGACAACAGGACAGGTCCGCCTTTCGAATCGGTGAGCAAACGGCCTAAGGAAAACCAGCTCTCCTGTGGCAACAATCCTTGTGCAATCCCTACAAAAATGCCCAGCCTTGCTTCAGAAGCAAGCATATCATAAAAGCTGTCATCTCTTCTCAACTCATCCACATTATAACCTATCGAAAGATGACTGGTACGTTTGTCCAGCAAAAAATCATATTCCACAATACTCAATTGCTCAAGTTGCTCAGCTAATTCCTCGAAAAAGTTGAGTCTTTCCGGAATAAGCTCTATTCCAGTTTTTAAAGCATTTTCTACTTTTACAAGCCATTCAGCATCATAACTATTAATAGCTTCTTTCTTGTATTGATTAATCTGTTGACTCAACTCACTATTTATTTCCCAGAGAGAAAGAAGAGAATGATTAAAATCTAAGGTTGATAAACTGGTGAATGATTCAGGTATGGGTAATAGATTCAGCCATGGAATTTGTCTGTAGAAATCTTCTCGGATGTTTTTAATTTGGCTTTTTAATTTACCCATCCATTTACCGGATTCCTTATTTTCATCAAACTCGGATATTTGGTCGCTGAGAGCTGCCAGATCATCTAAATTTCTTTTTATTACTGACAAAGAATTACTTTTTTCATCAATAGCATCTACCAGCAAACTGTCTATTTTTTCTATGTTTTCATCTTTTTCATCCTTCAGTAAATCCTGTATTATTCCTATTGTAGACTGAAAGCCATTATAACTTTCAGCATTGAAAATCGGATTGGATTTGAACGCTAAAATGCCTTGTCGCAAAATAAGAAGATGCCCCACGAGATTTCCACTATCGACTGTGGACACATATGCCGGTCTCAGGATTGATAGGGAGCGGGTATCATACCAATTGTAAAAATGGCCCTTATAGCGTTCCATCTTATGTAATGTTTTGAGCGTGTTGGTGCATCTCAAAAGCATTTCCTCCATCACAATATATCCAAAATCATATGCTGTAAGGTTCGCCAGCAAAGAGAGGCCAATATTGGTAGGCGAAGTTCGGTGGGCGATTACCGGATTTGGATGTTCTTGGAAATTGTCCGGCGGAAGCCAGTTTTCTTTTTCATTCACAAAATATTCAAAAAAGCCCCATGTTTTTCTGGCCGATTTACGGAGAAATACCTGTTGGGTCTCGTTCAGATCGGGCTCCTCTTCTTTTTCTGGCTGACTTAATCTCCAAGCAATTGAGGGTGAAACAAACCATAGAATTAGAATAGGAATGGATACAAAAAAGGCCGGGGAATTCGAGTATAGAAATACTATAAGACAAAGAAAAGCGATTACCGGACCTATCCACATTTTCTTGGAAATGAACCAGATACTGTTTTTTGATTTAGCGGAAGCAGTCGCAGATGGAGTCCATTCCAACAATTTTTTACCGCTTATAAGCAATCTCCAGTTGGTTCGAATGATCGCATCTGTAAACCGGAAGGCTTCATATGGCAGAACAGCTATTCCAAAAATAAAGCGCAATAACACCTCTCTGACAGAACTACCTATTTCAGAAATATGGGATTTAAAATCCAAGTCATCGGGACGGCGGAATAACTGCAGAAAAGCTGCCGCCATTACGGGTAATAATATAATAATGGTCACGGAAAGTGTCCAAAACCAAGGTTTTGGTAACATGGACCAGCCAAGAACCAAGATTAATAAAAGAGAAATGGGTAATAAACTTCTACGGAGGTTGTCTACTATTTTCCATCGGGATATTATAGAAAGGTTGTTTCTAACCAACTTTCCATTTTCATTTTTTATAAATGGCAATATCCACGCGGCTATTTGCCAATCGCCCCTGATCCATCGATGATGGCGCTTTATATCCGCTTCATAATTAGAAGGATTGTTTTCATATAAAACTACATCGCTTAATAGCCCGGAGCGGGTATAGCATCCTTCAAGTAGATCATGGCTAAGGATACGGTTTTCGGGAAAACGGTCACCTACAACTTTTTCAAAAATATCCACATCGTAGATACCTTTCCCTATAAAAGAACCTTCTTCAAAAATATCCTGATAGACGTCAGAGGAAGCGCGAGTATATGGATCTATACCTTTCATATCACCTTGCAGGCGCAGATATAGCGATGTTTTACTTTTAGGAAAATCTGAGGCTACTCTTGGTTGCAGAATTCCATATCCCTGCACTACTCGTTTTTTTTCTTCGTCATACAATGCGTGGTTTAAGGGATGAGCCATTGTAGCTATTAATTTCCAAGCTGCATCTCTTGGAAGCTGCGTATCAGAATCAAGTGTGATTACATATTTTGTATTTTTGAGAGTTCCGTATTGCCCAACAATTTGGCTAAAATCAGATCTATCCCCATCTCTTAAAAGCTTATTCAGGGCAGAAAGCTTGCCCCTTTTTCGCTCGTATCCCATCCACTTCCCTTCTTTCGGATTCCATTCTCTCGCACGATGGAAAAGATAAAAAATATCCGGCTGCCCGGTTTGGTTATATTTCTCATTCAATTGTTGAATTCGTTCACTCACCAGATTGAGCAACAGTCGGTCATCCGGCATTGTCTCTAAGTCTGCATCAGTAAAATCGGTTAATAGACTGAAGTGTAAATTTTTTTCTCGGTTTGCTAAAAAACGAATTTCGAGCGCTTCCACGTTCTCTTCAATTTCATTTTTACCCGAAAGCATTGTTGGAACGGATACGAGTGTACGGTATTCAACAGGAATGCCTTTTGAAAAGTCGAGTCTGGGTAAAATTTTCGGGCTTATCCATACAGTTGCCAGCCAGTTGGTAAAGGTAATAGCCAAATGAGCCGCACCGGCTATACTTAATATCCCCACCAGAATTAGCACTAGTCTGCTAAAATCTCCATAAATCCACGCTACCGAAAGCATCACTAGAGTGAAGGCTATTGTAAAAATTGATATGGAAGAAAGGTAAATGAAGGCTGGCCTATTCGACATGAAACTGGTCAGGCTTTGTTTTATGGTAAAGCGCATCTGCGCACTTTTCTTTAATTGCTCAAAGCCTTTGCCTATCAAGTAAAACCCTACGTGTTTTTCTTTAGTGTATTGTTCGTCAGCTATTTCAGTTCTTTTTGTTAATTCAATAGTTTTCTCTGCAATTTCTGTTTCAGAGAAGAGGCTGCCTTTTGCAATAGATTCTATCACGTGCCTATATCTGTCCCTTGTCGCAAAATCCAATTCCGGGTAAGTTCCCGTTATGTCTCCGCGTAATATTTGCTCTACTATGCTTGAGCCTTCTACAAATTTGCGCCAGTCAGTTGAGCCGATAAATCGCAATGTGCCAATGCTATTTTTAACAGATACCTGATCAGCAGCCTGTTTTTGGTTTTCTTGCCACACCAGGTCAGTACCGGCTACTCCCTCTTTGGATAATTGTTGCTCAAGCCAGTTTAGCGGCAAAGAAAAGGTGGGGCCTTTACCCTGCAGGTTGCGTGTAAATCCCGCAACAAAAGGACTATTCAAAACAGGTTTGGATCTTGCCAGATCAGCAATGGTCAACACGAGGTCAGCGGGATTTTTCTTGACTGTTTCGATCATTTCATCGCTCCAGTAATCTGCCAGATTATTGTCAATCATGTCAAGAGCTGTTTTTTCAGCAATCCTTCTCAGATGTTCTATAACAGCAATTTTCATCATGATCGGGATAGCCCATAATTCTCCCAGAGTCAGAATTTTTTCGGATTGATAAGCCGAGATAAAACCTTTTAAACTAATTGAGTCAACATGGCCATCACTGTGTGCAATTATCTCCAGAGCGATATCGTAAACCCTGGGTATATCGTTTGAGTTTCCATTTGCCAGATAGGGCAGGCCTTCGCTATATTTTTTTGGCAAGTGTTTTTTAGCAGTAACAATCTGTTCTTCAATCAAATAGAAATTATCCAGAAGCCATTCCGCTGCAGGTGTTATAGAGTGGCCGGATTGAATGCTCTCAACCAGCAGATTGCGTACCTCCACCAGGGTTTTTTCATTGTCATCCAATCTCTTTAAAAGCTTATCGCTCCTTTTGCCTTTTAGTATCTCATGAGACCGTGCCACTACACCGGCATGAACATTCATTTGATTGAAATTGTATAATTCTGATCGTATAGGATCAGAGGCCGTCGAGTTTGAAAAAGAGTCATCCATTTGAAAATATTCCCGCATTCGAGACAGCATTTCAAAAACTGTAGTGTTTTTAACCTTCATATTCAAGTTTTAATGATTTGCAGAAGCAAAAAATAAAAGATTGGTATAATCTATTCAATTATCTATTAACCTTCAAACGGGTGAGGAAAGTGTTGCGATGATTCGATATTTCTAAGTAAAACTTAGATGTCTCACAATAATAGGGTTTTAACAAAGCCCTGTTTTTCAACTAAGCCAATATTTAAACTCCAACTCTGAGCGACAATTTTCTAAACAAAGTTTTTTGGTTAATAGGTCAATTTAGGATTGAAGTTCTACAAATTGTTAATTCTGAAGACTCTTCCGAAGCAGACAAAACAACACTTTCGCCATGAATTTAACAGAATAAACCGCAAATAGTGATTGGGTGGAATCCCACTTTACTGTTTTTAGAATCTCCTGTTGCATTCGGTTCAGCCTACTATTTGCTTAATCCAAACGCTCTTTTCGGATTATCGATAAGTAGAATTTTCCAATCTTCTTTGGTAAAACCTCTAGCATCCAAGCCAGGAGTTAATTCAGTGAAGATAGCAGTGAAAGGCTGGAAATCTCCGCCATTCACCTCGCCTGGCTTATACCAGCCTGCATCATGGGAAATCAAAACCTGATCGAGAAATCTATTTTCCTTGGCAAAAAGCAATCGATCCACATAGGAATCTACCTCCCAGCCTATTCCATCCCAAGAGATCCAAACTCCTAAATCAGCTGCTTTCTTGAAATTCTGAAAGTCAGTTTCCGCTTGAGCATGAACCCAAACAAAAGCCGAAGGATCAATTCCCATTTCTTGTAAAATCGCCACTTCCTGAGCAGCGGCAAACCATGGCCCGGTATGCGAAGCGATCCGAAGTCCGGTTTTCTGATGGGTAATTCCAGCGGCTCGGACTAGCTTTGCGTCCACTTCTCGAAGCGGGGTTTCAGCATTGACAGAGATTTTGATAAAGCCTGGTTTGATTCCGGAGTCTCCAATTCCATTTTTAAATTCATCAAACCATCGAGCCGCAAGCTGCTCGGCAGATTCAGAAAAAGCATATTCCGGCAGATATTTCCCATCGACTGCGCCATAGAAACCGGTGTTGGTGACTAGCTGAATCCCTGATTTTTCACTAAGTAGCCTCAAGAGTTCGGGATCTTTCCCAAGAAAGGAAGGTGTGCATTCCAAGATGGTTCTAACTCCAAATTTCTTGACTTCTAAGAGATAAGGAAGTACTTTCTGAATAACCGAGTCCCGATCATAGCGGTCAATCGAAATCGAATCCGCACCGATGAAGTCCACCAGCATATGCTCATGAATCAGTGTCAATCCCATTGAATCAATGGGATGAGCGCCTGAAACAGCATTGAAATAGACTTCGGATTCTTCTTGCTTAGGTTGATGGCAAGAAAAGAGTAATGCGGAAA
>JBBQDY010000058.1:0-12945 GCA_038320155.1 Cytophagales bacterium | reverse complement strand
GCGTGTCGGCTTTTTCACCCGCGACTGCCTGCTTAAAATAATAATCGCCTTTGTACTTAAGAAAATCTCGATTCGTGTAATCCCGATAATAGCCATTCGTCACCAAGAGGTCTTTGAAGCCGTTATTAGTTGCATCAAAGAATAATGCCGACCAACTCCAGTCTGTATTTGAAATGCCTGCCAACTGCCCAATTTCAGAAAACAGCTCATTTCCCTGATTCAGCTGGAGCATATTCCGCATCTGCTGATGGTAGAAGCCACGCTGAATCATCAACGCATATTGCTCATAGTTTTCGGGTCCGTAAAGTAGTTTTTGCCGCTGATTATCTTCAGGAAGCATATCTAAAGTGTAGACATCCGGTAACCCATCGTTATTGATATCAGCGATATCGGCTCCCATGGAAAAATGGGAAATATGCTGGAATTTGGCTGAAAGCTGATCCGTAAATGTGCCATCTCCATTATTCATGTAAAGGTAATCCGGCTCGATGTAATCGTTGGTAACAAGGAGGTCTATCCAGCCATCTTGATTAATATCCGATGCGACTACGCCCAGCCCGAAGCCCAGAGAATATCCTTTGATACCTGCTAGATCACTGATATCGGTGAATTTTCCCCCATCGTTTCGGTACAATTTATCTCCAGCTTCAGGATGTCGTGCTTGTCTGGCTTGATCAAATTCGATCTCGGAGATGACTTGGATGTGGTGATTTAATAAAAAAAGATCCAGATCTCCATCGCGGTCAAAATCGAAAAACAGTCCCTGCGTGCTATTGGAGGCATCATCTAATCCAAATTCCTTTGCTTGATCTTTGAAAGTGAAATTTTTCTGATTGATCCAAAGTTCGTTTCTTCGGCTATCGTTGTTTCCTTTTCCCGAATAGGAAACGTAAATGTCCAGCCATCCATCGCCATTGACATCTGCCATGGCTACTCCAGTCGTCCAACTCTCCTTCCCTGCGACTCCGGCACTTTTCGTTTTGTCCTCAAACTTGAATTCGCCGAGATTTTTGTAGACTTTATTGGAAACCATATTTCCTGTAAAAAAAATATCTTCCAGCCCGTCATTATCCAAATCCCCGACCGCTACTCCGGCTCCATTATAAAAATACTCGTAGCGAAGAATGTTGTTCTTAGCGTCTTCACGCAGCTGATTTTTGAAAGAGACTCCTGATTTCCTTGAGTTTAATTGTTCAAATCCCTGATTTTGACTCACTGCTTCTACCTGAAACAGAAAGAAGAAACAGCCGATAAAGCCTTTCAAAATGCCGGAATTTGTGATTTTCATAGGTAATTTCGACAGGTGATTAGCCCAATCGATTGATAATATCTTCAAATAACTTCTCATTCACCACTGCCACTCCACCCAGAAGTCCGACATCTTCTCCTAATTGATACAAGGCCAATTTAGATCGTTCCCGTGATTTGGCCATGCTGTAAATATTCAACGCTTGTTGAATTGGGGTAATCAAGTATTGATTGGCTTCGGCGACTGATCCTCCGATGATGATCAGCTCAGGATTTAACAGTTGGATCAGCATAGAAATGCCTCGACCCAAGTCCAAACCAGCCTCAGAAAGAATGGTGATCGCGCGTTGGTCGCCAGCTAAAGCAGCTTCGACTACTAGACTTGGCATTAATTCTCCCTCGTGATCGCGTACCATTCGAGCTAGAATTCCATCTTTATCCAAAAGAATCGCCTCCTCGGCCATCTTCACTATAGCTGTACCGGAAGCAACTGCCTCGAGGCAGCCTTTCTTGCCACAAGTACAAGTTACATTTCTGGATTCGAAGATAGGCGAGTGGCTAAACTCTCCCGCGAAGCCAGAAGCTCCCTGATAGATTTTACCATCGATTATAATCCCCAGACCAATGCCCCAACCAATGAATAGGCCCAAGACATTTTTATAATTGTGTTCTGAACCGTATTTGTATTCAGCCAAAGTCATTGCTCGAGCATCATTTTCAAGAAAGATCTTCTTTTGGAATCGGGCCTCTAAATTTTCCAATAAAGTCTTTTTTCCAAATCTCAAATAGGTGTAATTAACTCCACCGAGGGAATCTATCAATCCGGGCATGGAGATTCCGATTGCAATAACTTTTTCAGAATCAATCCCAGTTTTGGCTAGGTAGTTTTCGATTAGTTGGCAGATGGACTCAAAGGTTTCCGCCTCGTTGTTTAAGGTAATCTTCTGGCTTTCCTTAGGATAGGTAACTTCTTGATTACAGGAATAGAGACAGAGGTTCATGTTGAACTTGGATAGGTCAACAGAGAGCAAATAAAAGGCATTCTCTGCAAGCCTATACAAGTCGGGCTTTCTACCGCCCTGACTTTCCGCTCGTCCATGCTTAATGACCTCGCCACTCTCCATCAAATCACCCAGCAGCGAATTGACAGTAGGAAGTGATATTCCTACTTCAGTACAGATTTCACTGGCTGTATTTGCACCTTTCTGAAAGAGGTTTTTGATAATCTTAATTTTATTGAGGTAGCTCTTTATTTCTACAACGCCGTCCATCTTATCGATGACAGCTTTTGGATTAATCAGATTCATAGGTCAAAGTTATACTTGAATTAAGGGAATTTTTAGGTTTCAAAAAATACTTTTTTAAAAAAATAATAAAACACGCATTAAAACCTTTACTTAATTTAAAAATATTAAAACCCTGTTTGTTCTTCTGAGAAAAGATTTGAAATGTATTTAAATTTACCAAAATGTATTTTTTTGTTTTTTTGATTTTAATTTTAGGCTTAAATAAATTTATTTTCTCATGAGCATCGATTCATTGTTAAGTTCCGATTCAAAGCCGGCTGTTTTTAAAGAAGTTCAGGAATATCTATCAGAGAAAGGGTTCAAAATTGTAAATATGGATCAATCTAGACCTTGGGGAGGCTTTTTCGTTTTGGATGAAAGTCAAATCCAAAAATTCCAAGCTGCATATTTTCCAGATATTACGCTTTCTGAAGAACAACTTTCTCAGAAACTGAGTCCAAAATTTCTGGTTGTAGCTCCAGGTGCTCGACTTTCGTGGCAATATCATCATCGAAGATCTGAATTATGGCAATTGGCTTTTGGAGAAGCTGCTTTGATCAGAAGTCAAACGGATGAGGAGACTGAGCTTGAAGCAATGCAACTGAATCAGACTGTATCACTTGAAACCGGTGAACGGCACCGACTTGTGGGTACGGGAAACTGGGGAGTAGTTGCTGAGATATGGGTGCATGATGATCCAAAAAATCCTTCTGATGAAGACGATATTATAAGACTATCCGATGATTATAATCGCGATTAAACAAAAAAGCTCAGATTTTTCTGAGCTTTTTTGCTTTGATAAGAAGGTTGAATATTAAAGCTTATCTATTTTCTTGGCGATCTCCTCTGCCTCTGCACTGAGCTTATCCGCAGCAGTTCGATTGGTAGTGGACATTTTATGGGCCTCTGCAAGTTTTGCAGCGTAAGCTTCCTGTAATTTATCCTTCTCTGATTTCTTATTGAATAGTCCAAACATGATTTCTTTTTTAAATACAACCTATAAGTTCACAAATGGTTATTGCTTTTAATTTTGAAAAATGCTTTCCAACGGTTCTTCTACAATCTCATCATTTTTATAATTGATTAAATCTTCCAGTCTGCCTGATGGATTATAGTAGCGCCAAGGTCCTTCTTTTCTGCCATCAACCATAATTCCTTCTGAAGCTTTTCTGCCGTTTTCGTGATAGAAAGTCCAAGTCCCATCTGCTTTTCCAGATTTGTAAGTTCCCTCAGATTCCATTTTGCCAGATACATAATAAGTGATTCGGGTTCCATTGCCATCTTTAAGGGTTCCCTTGTTGAGTTTTTGAATCCCGTCAAAGGCGAAATAATCCCCCACATTCATCAAGCGGCCATTGTCCCAAAATTCCTCCTGAGTAAGGTTTTTATTGTCGTAGAATAATCCCCAAATGCCATTTTCGAATCCCAGAACAAAACTTCCAACAGATTTCAATTGTCCACCATCGTAGTAATAAACCCATTGACCAATCTCCATTCCAAGGCTGTACTCTCCCTCAGCAATCAGAATTCCAATTTTGTTAAAGTATTTCCAAAGACCAGTTTTCAAGTCGTTTCGGTATTCTCCGATGGAATATAAATCCCCCTCAGGAAAGTAACTTTTCCACAAACCCGTCTTCATACCGCTATTATATTGTCCGGAAACGGATACTTTGCCGGTACTGTGATATTCAACATAATCTCCAACAGGAACTCCCAATTCATAAGTTTTCCGTTTTGATAATGATTTGTCGGGATAATATTCTTCCCATGTACCTACTGCAATACCGTTCTCATATTTCTCAACTCGAGCTAAGCGCTTATTTTCATAGTAATACTTCCAAGTTCCTACTCTATTGCCATTTTCATCGTAGTATTCTTCTGCCTCCAGAGTTTTGGTAAATGGGAAATATTTTTTCCATTCACCGACTTTATCTCCTTTTTTATAAAGTCCCTCCTCAATCACCATCATTCTTGGAGCATAAGCTTTGAAATTCCCATCAAGAAGATCATTGCTATAGTATGCTTCGAAAATAAGATCTCCCTCGGGAGAATATCCTAAACTGGGCCCGCTTTTCTTTCCTTTTACGTAGAATTCGCGTTTAAATAAACCGCCAAAATCATAAAATTCCAGCCATTCTCCGGATTTTAATCCCCCAACATAATTGCCTTCGATCTTTGGTTGATCAGAGATTTGAAAGCCTGGATTCCCTGTTTTTCCAAAATACTCGGTATACTTTCCGACCAAAAGTCCATCTTGAAAAATCATCTCAACCTTCAAGGCGCCATCTTGATCAAAAAATTTGGATTCTCCGAAATACTGATTGTTTTTGTAGTTAGCTACTAGACTTTTCCTCCCGTCAGGATAATAATTAATCCAAGTTCCATTTTTCAAGCCATTGTCGAAGTAGCCTTCTGAGATCAATGTGTTTGTTTTTGGATTATAATATTTCCACAATCCTTCCCGAAAGGAATCTTTCATCACTCCAATGGCCATTACTGAAGAATCACTATCGTACTGACGTACTAAGTTTGATTCTTGAGCAAAAAGTGAAGTACTAAAGAGCAATAAGCCAATAAGGATATATTTCATAAAGTCTCGGTTTCATATCAACTCAGGAGGGTTTGACTGAGCTTTTCAAAAAAGAAATTGTCAAAACTGTGACAATTCGTTTATTGTACGGAAGAATTCTATTCCTGTTTAAAAATAAGATAATTCTTCTTTTATCCCACCCGATGACTAAAGAAGTCTGAAATATTTTTCAACTCCTTATCAACTTTCAGTGCAAGGTCACCGGATTCTATAAAGTGAATTTGCTTAAACCATTGGTGATAAGGGGATTTTTCAACTAACGCAGGATCAGGATTTTCACTAAAGCTATTTGATAAAATAAGTTCTGGATAATCCCATGGCGTTGGAGTAAGACTGTACTTAAAGTCATTTTCTCGATAAAATTCAGAATTTGCCAGAAGATTATTTTTCCCAAATAGAATAAAAAGAAATATCCCGTGGCCAAACCAATTCAAGATTCTAATATTAAGGCCGTACTCGGTTTCAAAATCCCGAATCAGATCAAGCACATGATAGGGAAATCCCAATAAATCATTTCCTTTCGTGAGCTTGATGCCTTTATTAGGAGTATGAAACCGACCTATTTCTTTTGCTGTGGCAGTGTTACCAAGCTCTGAGAAAAGCTCCCAGAAAGATTCCTTAAGCTGATTTTGGCGGACGAAGAGTTCTTTATCCTTCCAAAGTGATAGGTCTAACTGGATGCACTTTTCAGACATGTTACCAATGAAGTAATGCGGATGCCCAAGTGAAACCTGATCCAAAAGCGGCCAGACAAATAAGGTCACCTTCTTTGATTCTTCCTTGCTCCCAAGCCTCACTCAGCGCAATTGGGATAGTGCCAGCGGTGGTGTTGCCCATATGCATGATATTGTTGAATACCTTTTCATCCGGAAGTTCCAATTTATTTTGGATGTATTGGCTGATTCGTAGATTAGCTTGATGTGGTACCAACAGATCAATGGCTGACTGAGGCAGATCATTTGCTTCCAACGCTTCTTTGATCACTTCCATAAATCGAACTACCGCATGCTTAAATACGGCATTCCCATTCATGGTTAGATTAAAGCTCCCAGAGGCTATTAATTCTGGAGAAAGTCGAACTGCTCGACTACTTCCAGGGTCTTTGCAATAGAGTTCCTCGGCATACTCGCCCTGTGAATGTAGGTGAGTGGAAAGGATTCCCGGCTGATCATTTTCTACAGCTCCAACTATCACGGCACCTGCTCCGTCCGCAAAGATTACTGCACTTGATCTTCCTGCGTCACTA
Organism: Cytophagales bacterium; assembly: GCA_038320155.1. Classification (GTDB taxonomy): domain Bacteria; phylum Bacteroidota; class Bacteroidia; order Cytophagales; family Cyclobacteriaceae; genus Algoriphagus. The sequence continues at coordinate 6,575 of JBBQDY010000058.1, read as the reverse complement.
ACATCCAGTGCAGAAGATTGGATTTCTGCTCCGACGACTAATATTTTTTTGTACATCCCAGTTTTGATAAACTGGTCAGCAATCGATAATGCATAGATAAATCCTGAGCAGGCATTTCGAATATCAAGCGCCCCGATAGTACCCATGCCTAGCTCTCTCTGAAGTAACACACCATTTCCAGGGATAAAATAATCGGGAGTAATGGTCGCAAAAATGATGAAATCAATTTCCGAAGCAGTTACGCCAGCTCGCTTCAATGCCATTTCTGAGGCGTTTTTAGACATCGAAGTAACCGTATCCACACCTGGCGTAAACCAATGCCGCTGTTTGATTCCTGTCCGATCCACAATCCAGGTATCATTGGTGTCCATCATTTTTGACAAATCATCGTTAGTCACGACTCGCTCAGGGACATAATGACCAACTCCTAGGATTCTACTTCTTTTCATTACTTGGGTCTATTGAATTTCCTACAAAGATGGGGACATGTTCCCATTCATACAAAGAAGAAGTGATGGAAGGCGATTGGCTATACGCTATCCAAATAAAGTGTAATTACCATGCTGATCCATAGGAGAGGTCTTTCGGATTAAAGATGGATTATCATTACTGACTGAGTTGACGAGTGGAGAAACGGTATAGCTGAGCATCATATCAGCCGAATAAGGATTGAGCAGAGCTTTTAATTCATCCTCTGAGGAATATGAATCCAGCCATTTTTTTTCATCTTTTTGAGACAAAATCACAGGCATTCGATCATGAATCTCAGCGACTTTTTCATTTGGGCTGGTAGTCAGAATCAAAAAGGTGTGCTGGACCTCTCCCGCTACAGTTTCGTACTCCTCCCATATTCCGGCAAATGCGAACAGTTCATTTTCTCTAACGGTGAACCGGTAGGGTATTTTGGTTTTTTTACCTAGCCGCTTCCACTCATAAAATCCATCCGCTGGAACCAGGCATCTTCGTTTCTGAAAGGAACTTTTGAAAGAGATTTTCTCCGAAACTGTCTCCGCTCTTGCATTGATGAGTTTCTGGGCTACTGGACGATTATGTCCAAAGTCAGGTGTGATCCCCCAATAAAAAAATGAAAATCCCTTCGGACTCTGGGAAGTAATCACCGGTACAAGTTGGGTAGGAGCGATGTTGTATCTAGGATCGAATTCTGGAAGCATCTCAGCCTGAAATCGCTCTTCGAGTTCTATTTTACTTTTACTGAGTGAATAGCGTCCGCACATGGTGTTTGGTTAGAAAATGTTCTGAAAGTTAGAAACCCTTGGTAATAAATTCAATAGCTCGTTGTTCTGAATAATGAAGCCGCGAAGAGTCAGCGGGGCTAAACCCTACATGCCCGCCGTGCTTGGGATATTCGAAAAAGACTAAATCCAACTGATTTGCCACCTCTTTCGGGAAGCAATTTTCGCTCAAGAATGGATCGTTGAGGGCATTTAGAATTAATGTCGGAACTTCAATATGTTCAAGGAAGAATATCGAAGAATTGACCTCGTAGTATTCCTGAGCGTCAGCAAAGCCATGAAGCGGGCCTGTGAAATAATCATCAAAGTCGGCTAAAGTCTTGATATTTTTTATTGCTTGAAGTGGGATTTTCCCTGGATGAGCTTCAGATTTTTTGATCACCTTTTCTTTCAATGTTCTCAAAAACCGTTTTGAATAAAGAATATTTCCTCCGCTTGAGATTTTCTCACTGGAACTACCAAGATGAAGCGGGACTGAGATTGTGACAGCTTTTTTGATTTTGGTGAGCGTGTTTTTTTTCTCTCCAAGAAATTTCAAAGTCAAATTTCCCCCCAGACTAAAGCCCACCAGATAAATTTCATCATAATCTTTCGCAGCATGTTGGACTACTTCATCCAAATCATAAGTCGCCCCAGAGTGGTAAAAAATGACCTGCTCATTCATTTCCTCCCCGCAGCCGCGGAAATTCCAAGTGAGCACATCAAACTGATTTTGGAAAAATATTTTTGCCATACCTAGCATGTACGCTCGTTCACTATTTCCTTCCAGTCCATGACTTATTATCAGTAGCTTACCGCGCTGTTGTTTATACCAGTTGATTTCCAGAAAATCTCCATCTGGAGTTTTGATTCGTTCTTTTTGAGGATTTGCAAAAACAACCTTTCTGAAAAGTGCGGGATAAATGGTTTCAAGATGGCTATTAAATAGCCACTTCGGTCGGATGTAATTACTGTTTTGGATTAGAGGCACTTCAGATGGAAATGGATATTAGGCTGAAAAGCATGGGTAAATTACCAGTTTTAAATTTGAATAAAGATTTTATAAAAACTATTTTTGAACACTTTAATTAACGAATAGCGCAGAAAAACCTATGGCCGAAATAATAAGAATGCCCAAAATGAGTGACACCATGGAAGAGGGGGTGATCGCTTCATGGTTGAAAAAAGTTGGTGACGCTGTCAAGCCTGGAGATATCCTGGCCGAAGTAGAGACCGACAAAGCAACGATGGAGCTCGAATCCTATGAAGAAGGTGTGCTTTTATATATTGGAGTAAAGGAAAAAGATTCTGTACCCGTCAATGGAATAATTGCGATCATCGGGGAAAAAGGTGAAGAGTACGAAGATTTGCTCAAAGACGCCTCAGGTTCTTCTGATGAATCAAAAAAAGAATCACCAGCTAAAGAGGAAAAGAAAAAGGATAGTCCAGAGAAAGAGGACAAGAAAGAAGATACTTCTTCTAAAGAGGACAGGAAAGAGGAGAAATCGGAATCCAAACCCAAAGCTGAGAAAGTAGATACCTCTTCAATTAATGCGACACTTATCACGATGCCGAAAATGTCTGATACCATGCAGGAGGGAACCATCTCGACATGGTTGAAGAAAGTGGGAGATGTGGTCAAGTCAGGAGAGATTCTAGCGGAAGTAGAAACGGACAAGGCGACCATGGAGCTAGAATCCTACGAGGATGGAACACTATTATATATTGGAGTTGAAGCGGGAGATAGTGTGCCTGTGGATGGTGTCATCGCTGTTATCGGTGAAAAAGGTGCAGATTTTGAAACTTTGATAAAAGCCCATCAATCGGAAGGCGACTCAACGGAAGAAGCTCCTGAATCTGAATCTGAGCCTGAAGAAGCTGAAGCTCCCAAAGAAGAACCCCAAACTACTCCTTCTAAAACTGTTGCAAATTCATCAACTGGTGATCGAATCAAAGCTTCCCCACTAGCCAAGAAAATGGCAGAGGACAAAGGTTTTGACATCAGTCAGGTAAATGGATCTGGTGAAGGTGGACGAATCGTAAAGCGAGATGTTGAGAATTTTGTTCCTGCAGCTGCGGCACCTGCTCAGTCAGGAGGATCCACTGCGCCTGCTGTAGGTCAGGAAAGCTTTACTGAGGAAAAAGTCTCTCAAATGCGTAAAGTGATTGCCAAGCGACTTGCCGAAAGCAAGTTTGGAGCACCGCATTTCTACCTGACGATGGAAATTAACATGGATAAGGCGATAGAAGCTCGTAAATCCATGAATGAAGTTGCGCCAGTTAAGATCTCATTTAATGATATGGTTATCAAGGCATCTGCAGCAGCTTTGCGTCAGAATCCAAAAGTGAACTCAAGTTGGCTAGGAGATAAGATTCGATACAATGACCACATTCATATCGGGATGGCAGTAGCGGTTGAAGAGGGACTTTTGGTTCCGGTAATTCGATTTGCAGACAGCTTATCACTTTCTCAGATTTCTAACCAGGCAAAGACCTTGGGTGGAAAAGCCAAGAATAAAGAGCTTCAGCCTAAGGATTGGGAAGGAAATACGTTTACCATTTCAAACCTTGGAATGTTTGGTATTGACGAGTTTACTGCAATCATCAATCCGCCGGATGCTTGTATCCTGGCAATAGGAGGGATCAAAGAGACTGTCATTGTGAAAGATGGACAAATGAAAATTGGGAATGTCATGAAAGTGACCCTTTCTTGCGATCATCGCGTAGTCGATGGAGCGGTAGGTTCCGCATTCCTTTTGACATTAAAGAGTCTGCTAGAGGATCCGGTTCGGATTCTAATCTAATAAAACTGCCAAAAAGTCCTGATTTCAGGACTTTTTGTTTTTCGTACGTTTATTGATTGCTCCGAGCAAGATCATGATCAATATCGAAACATACTTGGGAGGATCGAACAAGATTAAAATAGAAAACTAATTATGGAAAGAATAAAATCAACTACGGTAGTTGCGATTCGACACAACGGCGAAGTAGTCATTGGAGCAGATGGACAGGCAACCTTAGGCAATACCATTGCAAAAAGTTCTGTGAAAAAGCTTAGAATTTTGCAAGGAGGAAAGATTGTAACAGGTTTTGCCGGATCTACAGCAGATGCCTTCACCTTGTTGGAGAAGTTTGAGGAGAAATTAGATGCTTTTGGAAATAACATGAAGCGGGCAGCCGTGGAACTAGCCAAAGAATGGCGCACCGATCGAATGCTCAGTAAGCTGGAAGCGATGATGATTGTGGCTGATAAGGAGGATATTTTGATTATTTCAGGAACGGGAGACGTGTTGGAGCCAGATATGGAAATTGCAACCATTGGTTCAGGCAGCATGTTTGCACAATCTGCAGCTCGGGCGATGAAGAAATTTGCGCCGCATCTTACTGCCGAAGAGATGGTGCGGGAAAGTCTGAATATCGCAGCCGATGTGTGCATCTACACCAATCACAACTTGGTGATTGAAAAAGTAACCGGCTAAAATCACTTTGAAACTAAAAACCGAAGCCAAATAACTTCGGTTTTTTTATGCAATTAATAAACTTGCCAGCACGTTTAGTGGTTACCACACTGACTTTGACAACGAATTATGGAAACTGCTACGGCTAAAAAGACCAACAAAAAAGATTATAGAAAATTGATCGTGGAGGGATATCGTGCTCATGTTTTAGAACATGGAACCCCCCCTAAGTCAATTTTCAAATTTGCAAAAGATTTGAAAATGAAGGAAGAGGAGTTTTATACTTACTTCACTTCGTTTGAATCGATCAAATCTGCTATCTGGGTTGATATTTTCGACGAAACCCTTGCTCAAATTGAAGCTCAGGATGTATTTAAAACTTACAGCGCCCGAGAGAAATTCTTGAGTTTCCTTTTTACGTGGATAGAAGAATTAAAGAAAAATCGATCTTACCTCTTGAGCCTATACGGTGAGGGATCCAAATCGATGATCGCAATGCCAAAAGAAGCAGCTGAGTTCAAAAGCCGGTTCAAGGATTTTGCAAATGAAATAATTTTGGAAGGAAAAGAAACTGAAGAGATTGCTAATCGCCCCATTATCTCTGATCGCTACGATGAAGCAATGTGGTTTCAAACTTGGTTCGTCCTGAAATATTGGTTGGATGATCGGTCTCCTCGATTTGAAAAAACTGATGCAGCCATTGAGAAGTCAGTGAATCTTGCTTTTGACTTAATGGGGAAAAGTGCACTCGACTCATTCTTGGATTTTGCCAAGTTTCTCTATCAATCCAAATAATAATGTCTGAAAAATTAAAAGAACAACAGGCTATCCCTGTTTCTAAGGTTCAGCGTGCGGCAAAATTTATATCCACTGGAGCAAAAGTTGGTGGAAATTATGTAAAGCACTATGCCAAGAAAATGGTGAATCCAGGGATGGATAAAGAAGAGCTGCACCAGAATAACGCTTCGGATATTTATAATTCATTGAGTGAGCTGAAAGGCTCTGCCTTAAAGGTGGCTCAGATGATGTCAATGGATAAAAATCTTCTCCCAAGGGCCTATCAGGATAAGTTCACCATGGCGCAGTATTCTGCCCCGCCCTTGTCTTACCCCTTGGTAGTGAAGACTTTTCAAAAGTATTTCGCGAAAACTCCGGAGCAGGTTTTTGACACCTTTACCAGATCAGCAATTAATGCAGCGTCTATAGGGCAAGTGCATCAGGCAACAAAAGATGGAAAAATCTTAGCTGTAAAAATTCAATATCCTGGAATCGCAGATTCTGTAAGTTCTGATTTGAAATTGGTCAGACCTTTTGCTTTGCGACTACTCAATATGAATGAACGCGAATTGGACCATTACATGGGAGAAGTGGAGGAGAAGCTCCTAGAAGAAACAGATTACATACTTGAAGTCGAACGATCTAGAGAAATTTCTTCGGAGTGTGCTCATATTCCTAATTTGAAATTCCCAATGTATTACGATGAATTCAGTTCAGACCGAATCATCACAATGGATTGGATCAAAGGCCTTCATTTGAAAGAATGGCTGGAGACAAATCCGAGTCAAACTTCGAAAAATCAGATTGGTCAAGCACTTTGGGATTTTTACCATCATCAAGTTCATAATCTGAAAAAAGTCCACGCTGATCCTCATCCGGGTAATTTTATTGTACAGGAAAATGATCAGCTGGGAATTATCGATTTTGGCTGTGTAAAAGTCATTCCGGAAGATTTCTATGAAGGCTATTTTGCCTTGATCAAGCAAGATCTTTTGATGAAGGAGGAAGAGCTCAATCAGATTTTCTTTGAATTAGAATTTATTTCGGATAAAGATACTCCAGAAGAACAAAGCTATTTTAAGGGAGTGTTCAAAGAGATGATCGGTCT